>NZ_JBEPYQ010000056.1:0-45856 GCF_041641335.1 Cohnella sp.
GCTCTGTGGGTACGTCACCACCTGCGCCCCGGACAGTTCTGGAACCTTCCCCGCGGCGAGCAGCTGTTCCTGATGGCCAGCATGGAGCTCGAGTGGGAAGCGGAGAGAGCGAGGTCGGCGAAGGAAGGAGGGTGATGGGATGGCAGGCGAACAGATTGAGATTATTATCAATGCCAATGGCGTCGCCAGAACGGAACAGGTATTCAAGTCTGTAGACAAGTACCTGGAGAGGATCCATAGACGAGTAGACAAGCTTGGCCGCATGCGGGTGCATCCGATGGCTCGCTTGAACGATCGTGTAACTCCCCAGATCGAGAAAATTAACCGGCTGCTGAACCGGCTAACCGGGCAAATTCGTCGGGTCACGATCGTTCCTGTTATGAAGCTGGAGGCAGCAGCGAAACTATCCGCCGAATTGGAGGCCGCCTTCAAACCGGTATTGGAGATCAAGGTCAAGGCGGATATCAGTGCGGCATTGAAGGCCGTCGCGACTCTGAAGGCCAAGCTGTCGGCAAGTCTCAGACTCATGGCTATTTTGCGGTTAAGGGCATCGCTTACGGTGTTCGTGAAACGCATCGTTAAAGGAAAAAGCGATACGGGCAAAAATTGCCCTCCTTGCAAGGACAAAGGCTCCGGAAAGGGAAAAAATAAATGCCCTCCCGGAAAGGACCAACGCTGTCATCCGAACTTGGGGAAAAGCAATTGCCCTCCAGGGAAAGACAAAGGAAAAGCATCAGGTCCTGGAAAGGGCAAGTGTCCGCCGGGCAAGGACAAGCCGCGCTCTTCAGGAGGAGGGCGAGGAGGAAAAGGAGGGAAACTCAATCTCCCTTGTCCTCCTTGTCCGGATAAAAGAGGGGGCCGTCAACGCCCGGTCAAAGATACGCGCAAAAATATGCCGCTTCCGGACCGGGATCGGCCAGGAGGCGGATCGCGGACAGGGAAGCCTGCCGGAGGCAAGCTCCCCACTGCGTCCAGCCCGTCTAAACCTAAAGGACTTCTCGGTAAAATGACCGAGGGAGCCCGTGGATTTTTCGGAGGGAAGGCCGGAGCCAGCCTCGGCAAGGCAACAAAGTTGGCAGGAAAGGCGATTAAGCCGCTCGGCTTCATTACCGATGCGGTGGACATCCTTAGCGCAAAGCCGGGCGAAGAACGGAATAAAGCGGTCCGAAGCGCGGCCGGAGGCTGGGCCGGCGCAGCTGCAGGCGCGGCTGCGGGCGCAGCCATCGGGTCCGTTATTCCCGGAGTCGGCACCGCAATCGGAGGGCTGGTCGGCGGAGCGATCGGAGGACTTGGCGGCAGCGCGCTCGCCGAAAACATCGGAAACGTCGGCAAGTCGGTTGGAGAGTTCGGCAAAAAAATATCCGGTTTGTTCTCATGGGGCAAAAAGAAGAAGAAGGAAGAAGATCCGGTGGCATTGCCTGCTCCGGAGCAGGCGGCCAAGCCGCATCTGATGCCTGTTCCTCCGTCTATCGGAGGCCCGTCTTCCGCTTCTCCTGGTCCTCTTAACGTGAACCTGCCGGTCGGAGCCGTTCAACTTACGGTTCAGGGCATGGATTTGAATTATGAAGAGCTGTCTGCCATTATCGGCAGCAAAGTCGCGGACGCCATAAGGCGCGCGATGGAGAACAGAACCTGAGCAGCAGAACGAAACGAGAGAAGGTGATCCCGGTTGGACTTTATCATTAGGGACCCCGCTACGAAGAAAAATTTTCATTTTCCGGTCAATCCCGAAGAAGTTCTTATCCGGCGGGAGAAGCAGTACGAGACTGCATCGATTTTGTCGCTTGGCGAAATCGATCTCATTCAAGGGGAGAGGGTCAAGGAGATCGCCTTCTCCTCTTTTTTTCCTAAAGTGTACGATCCGAGGTACTGCCGCGTCGCGGATATTCCCGAGCCCCAAACCGCGATGAACCAATTGACCGCTTTTCTGATGAAAAGGCAGCCGATCCGGTTGCTTATTACGGGGACGATTATCAATACGCTTGCCTATGTGTCTGCTCATGACTCGACCTTAAAGGGTGGGGAAAGCGACGACATCTATTTCGACATTACCTTCCGCACTTATCGGGGAATTAAAGTCGGCAAGGCGCATAAGGCAACGGATAGACCCGATACGAAGCCTGTACCCAAAGTCTACACGGTCAAGCCGGGCGATACGCTGACGGCGATCGCCAAGAGGGAACTGGGAAGCAGCTCGAAGTGGCCTGACATCTACAAGGCCAATTCGAAAGTGATCGGGCGCGACCCGAATCTGATCAGACCCGGACAAAAGCTGGTGATGCCATGAGCTACGAGGTTATATACGCCAATCAGTACGATCTGACCCAGTTGATCGAGGAGTTGTCCCTGGAGGAATCGCTCGATGAGATCGCCTACTGCGCCAATATGAAGTTGGTCGTGACTCCGGACATGCCTATTATTTCTCCAGGTCAAGAAATTCGCGTCTCCGGCATTCCCTTCGGAAGCACGAAAAAGGTAGTTTTGCTGAATCCAGGCGTCGTATGGGAGTGTCACAGCTCGAACCTGGGCCGCAAGCATCTCAGCGTCACGGCTTACGAGAAGACGATCTATCTCGCCAAGTCTGACGATGAACGGCTGATGCCAGCAGGGCAGACCGCGACTGAACGGATTAAGCAGTATGCCAAGGAATGGGGCATTCCGGTGGGCAACATTGCCGATACCCGCATCAAACTCGCCAAAAACATCAAGCGCACGCAGACGATTCTATCGATGATTGTGGAGGATTTGAAGGAGACGGTAGACAAAGGCGGCGCGATGTACCGGACGAGGATGACCGAGCGTGGGCTTGAACTGGTCGAAATCGGCAGCAATCCGATCGTCTGGGAGCTGACTGCGATCGAGGAGATGACCCAAAACCGGACGCTAGAAGGTGCGATTACGCAGGTTAAGGTGATCGGTCCGCAGGAAAGCGAGAATTGGGTGTCCAAGACCCTCGTTCTGGAGAAAAAGGATACCGAGAAGTATGGCACGCTGCAAAAGCTGATCATGGACAACAAGGTTGAAACGGTGGAACAGGCGAAGAAAGTGGCGGCCAAGACGCTGCTTGGTATGCAGGAAACCGTGTCGCTCACGGCGCTGGACATCAATACGATTCGGGCTGGGGACCGGGTGCGCCTGGACGAATGGGAGCTGCTTGTTACGAAGGTGCGTCATCAGCTCGGTTCTCCGGGACGTATGGAGCTTGAGTTGGCCGCGGAAGGCAAAGTCAGGAGGGATTTCGGTGGCTGATCCGTTCAAAAGCTTGGTCGCGACACTGGAGAGCCGATTTTCCGGCATTGCGGCCAAGTCGTTATCTGGAGTGCCTTCGGAGCTGGGTACGATTACGGGATCGGGCGTTAAGCTGGATTCCTTCAAATACGAGATTCCGGACTATTACGTTGCCGACTGGGTGGCGGAGCTGGAACTGCCCGCTTTCTCCCTGATCGGCACGATGACCGCTCCGGTAGATGAAGAAGGTAACGCGACGGGGGGCGGCGCTTCTTCTCAGCGGACGTGTTTTGATTTTGACGAGACGAAAATAGGCGAGGTGCGGCTGAATTGGTCTGCCGGGATCAAGCCTGGAGACCGCGTGCTGGCCGTTCCGGTGAACGGCGGCAAGGATGCCGTCATCGTCTGCAAGGTGGTGAACTCGAATGGCTAATTTGTTTCCGACGGAACTGCCGGCGGAGGAGCCGGAGGAATTGGCGGAACCCGGCGTGTTCTTCGGACGGAGCTGGCGCTTCGACTTCGAAGCGGGTGAATTTGTAACGACGCCGACCGGCAAGGTCGCCGTCAGCGAAGGCAAGGATGCATGGATCGAATGGTGCAAGAAAGCGCTCCTGACCGAGCGGTATCGGCATCTCGTCTACTCTCGTGACTACGGCCAGGAGTTCGAAGATTTGATTCGTTCCGGGCTGCCTCGTTCCGCGATCGAGATGGAGATCCAAAGAATCGCGACCGAGACGCTGATGAGCGATCCCCGTACCGCGAGCGTTGACGATTTTACTTACGAGTGGTCCGGAGAGAGCTGCCGTTTCAGCTGCGTGGTCTCCAACGTCCACGATGAAATGGCGGAAATTCAAGGAATGGCGGTGAATGTGTAATGGCGGCGATACCGGAATTTTTGCAGGATCAGACGGAAGAGACCATTATGTCGAGGATGCTCGAGCGTGTGCCGGCTGACCTCGATAAGTCGGAAGGTTCGTATATTTGGGACTCTCTGTCCCCTGCGGCTTATCAGTTGTACCGGGCCTCCGAATGGGCGCGCGAAGTGCTGGATCGGGGCTTTGCGAGGACGACGTTCGGTCCGTATTTGAGAATGCGGTGCGAGGAGCACGGCGTGTTGCCGAGACCGGCCGTTGAGGCCGCCGGGGCCGTTGTCATGACGGGGAACGCGGGAGCGGCCGTTCCGCTCGGGTCCAGGGTGGCGACTCCGGCCGATGAGATGACGGTGACTTCGTCGATCGAGTACGAAACGACGGAGGCGGCCGTTTTGGACAGCCAAGGCAAGGCGGTCATTCCGATCCGGGCGGTCGAACCGGGCAGTCGCGGCAACGTTCCGATTGGCGCGGTCAGCTTGCTCGTCCAGCCGATCGCGGGCGTAACGGGAATTACGAATACGGCTGCGATTACCGGGGGAGCGGACGAAGAGTCCGATGAATCTCTGCTCGCGCGGTATCTTTTGAAGGTACGTCAGCCGGGCACGAGCGGCAACCGGGCGGACTACCAGCAATGGGCATTGGAGACGCCGGGAGTAAGCCGGGTTCAGGTCGAACCACTATGGGAAGGGCCGGGAACGGTCAGAATCTATGTGCTGGACGATAATAAGAGAGCCCCCGGCCAGACGATCGTGGACGCAGTGCAGCAGCATATTTCCCCCGTTGCCGGCCAGGGAGAAGGCAAAGCTCCGATCGGAGCTGCAGTAACGGTCGAGGCGGCGGTCGAAGTGCCGCTTAACATTGAAGCCAAGTTGACGTTGGCCAGCGGATCGACTTTGGAGCAGGCTCGGGAAGATTTCGAAGCGGGCCTGGCCGACTATTTGGAGCAGCTCGCTTTTGTCGATTCGCTCGTTCGTTACAACCGAATTTCGGCGATCCTGCTGGATATTCCGCGAATCGTCGATTACGAAAATCTGAAAGTGAACGGCGGCGTGGACAATATCGATTTATCGCTTGGCGAGGTCGCGGTAATCGGGGCGGTGAGCTTGAATGAATAGCTATGCGATGACAAGCGTCCGGGGGAAGGAGATGATGTCCTTTCTCCCGGACTATTACGCGACTTCGAGAGTCATGAGCGCCAATATGGAGGCTCAGGGTAAAGAGTTGGACGCGCTATGGCAGGCGCTCGATGGCACGCTTGAACAATATTTTGTCTCGACGGCGACTTGGGGGTTGGAGCATTGGGAAAACGAGCTGGGCATTACAGTCGACACCACGAAGCCCATCGGGCAAAGACGGAGCGTCATTCTGTCCAAGATGCGTGGCATCGGTACGGTCACGGTCAACCTGATTAAGTCGGTGGCCGAGGCCTATGACGGCGGAACGGTCGATGTGACTCTTCAGCCGGAAGCCTATACGTTCACGGTGAAGTTTGTAGATACGCGGGGCATTCCTCCCAACCTGGACGACCTTAAAGCTGTCATCGAAGAAATCAAACCGGCGCACCTCGCTGTCGAATATTCTTTCACCTACACGCAATGGAGCGAACTGAAGCAGAAGACGTGGGGAGAACTTAATACCTTCACCTGGGGTGAAGTGATGACAAGGAGCTGGAGCTAATGGCGGAACTGACTTCCAATATCGGTTTGAAGAAACCGCTAGAGAGCGAATTTGTCAGTATTAACACTTTGAACGAAAATATGGACATCATTGATCAGGCGCTTGGACCTATGGGTGAATTGCCTACGGAGGAAAAGAATGCAGTTGGCGCAATCTCGGAACTATACGATCATTTGGCGGCCAAGCCTTCCAATCAGTTGACGCTAAAGCAGGGTGCCCAGATCGTCCAGGGTGGCGAAGTTCCGGCGATTCTACATCCGACAATGCAAGGACAGACGCTTGTTAATTTGTTGGGGAAACTCGGCAACATGGAGAGCCTTGGCGTACTTTACCAATCCGCAAATGCGACGTCTACACTGGATGTTGTGAACTATCTTGTCGGCAGTAATAGCGTTAAATACACGTCGAATGCAAATGGTGCTATGTCTGCGTATCTTTCCACCGAATCCGGTAAATTCGCGTTACCGAATCCGACCAAATACTACCTAGCCGTCGCATGTTTTAAGAACGGAACAGTGGCAAACGGAGCGTACCTAGTTGCGCAAGCGGTGGGAGCTTCTTTGAACAAGACGGGAAATAGAATTAAAAGCACAACGCAGTTCCTAGAATCCTATGCGACTATCTTACCTTCTGACTTGACAGGCATGACAGCTTTCCGTATGTACGCATACGCGGATAGCACCACTCTAGCAGGGCAGTACGCATATGTGGACGCGATGCGCCTTTACGAGATCACAGCCGCCGAAAAGACGTACATCGACGGACTGACGACCGCCGAGGCTCAAGTGTACATTGCAGCCAAATACCCCTACGTAGATGACATGAAGCACGTAAATGCCGTCTATATCGAGAATAAGGGGATGAATCTGCTTCCGCCGTTTTCGGAGTGGACGCTTCATGCGAATGCGGTTGTTACGGATGCGTATAGTTTTACATTATCAGGTGCGACAAGTTCTTCTGAACTAAATAGTTTATACGATATTCCGGCTGTAAGTGGTCAGTCTTACACATTTTCCGCTGGGTCAGGAAATGGTTATTATCGCATTGGTTATTTGGACGCGAATAAAACTGCCGTTCAGACAGCGACAGATGTAAATGCAGGAGGAACCGTTACTATTACAGCTCCCACAGGGGTTGTATATTTACGTTTTAATGCAAATAACACTTACCCGAACGGTACATTCAATGCAGGAACCTTCACCTTCACCAACCCAATGCTCAACATCGGCTCCGAAGCTCTCCCGTTCGAGCCGCAGAAACCATCCTTTCTCTATCTACCAGACTGCAACCTACGCTCCAATGTAGACGGCAGCGTAGGAGATCGGCTGTATACGGATGGACAAGGCAAACCGAGGGTGACGAGGCGGTTCAGGGAGATGGTGTTGGATGGAACGATGTCTTGGGGAGCTTGGACGGATTACACCGGTTATAAACGTGTTAGAGTCCCTGTAACGTCAGCGATTCCCAATACTGGCGTGTCAGTAAAGTATGACGGGAAGATAATTGCATATGTTGCCGATGGACAACCTGCACCTTCCGCTGATACACAAGCAATTTCTTCAGACGGCTATGCCTATATTTCCATCGCCGACACAGACAGCGGCTGGGGAGAAACCTACACACCTACTGTAGATGAGATTAAGGCTTATTTTAATGGGTGGAAGATGTATGCTTGGGATACAGGGAGCGCTTCTAATCCCTATACAGGTTCAGGTACTAAGGGTTGGATTCCAATAATGGGAGGCACTACCGTAAAGGACAATGTTCCGACTTACTATGCCCAAGGAAATGCAACGTTTTTGCCCTACCGCCTCATGTACCAACTCGCCCAAAGCGTGGACAAGCCAGTCTCCTACGAAGGCTCCTTGATGTTGCATGAGGGCGACAACCAGGTCGAGGTCGAGACGGGGATTGTAGTGCGGGAAGCAGCCAGAGCGTCGTACAATGCGGTTTCAAAAGTATACTGGATAAACGGAAGTTCGAATTTCCCGATTAAATTTAGACCGACTAGAATGCTTAGTGTCTACAGAAATCAAGTAATTGATCGCTGGAAATTCCTTACCCAATCAAGTGCTGTATTGGGACCGGCTTACGCTGAAACACCTGAGTCGTTATACGACCCATCCGCCACCTATTCCGTCACCTACCGGGCCCTCGACACTTATGCGCTCGGCATCGCCCCGCAGACGATCAGCGCCGAGTATGCTCCTAACATCCGGGAGTCGGTGGACAGTTTGGCGCGTGGATTGACGGAAACTAAAACGCAATTGTCGGTGATGCAGAATGTTAAGGCACAGAAACAGCAGCCGCAATGGATTGCGCCGACGTTAATGAGTGGTTGGGTGAATGCAGTTGATGAAGAACCTGCCGGATACTACAAAGACGATAGCGGCGTTGTTCGGATTAGGGGTACTATCGCCGGAGGGGTTACGAACGCATCAACTCAGCTTTTTGTTCTCCCCAATGGATATCGGCCAGCGTATTCACTCTACTATTCTTCTTCGTACAACGGCGTGTCGATATCGCTGAGGATCAGCGCGGTTTCCGGTACGGTGTTTTTTATGTCGGGTGTTACGGCTGTCATACCACTATCCTTTTCATTCCGCGCTGAACAATAAGGAGAGAATCCAAATGAAAGAAGCCATAAAAGTAGACCTGGAAGGCTACTATGTCGAACCGGTCATCGTCCCACTCTCGCAGATGGGCATAACGGAAATCCGCGAGCTGCTGCCCGCAGAAGTCGAAGAAGAACCAAAAGAAATCATAACCGGATATATCATCGCCGAGAAAGTCCCGGAAGGGTTGTTCATACCCCGATGGGACTTTTCTAACTCCGAATGGATCGAAGGCATGTCACAGGAAGAGATCGACGAGATCAGAAATGCCCCTGTGCCATTGTCGCCTGAGCAGAGAATTGCTCAGCTAGAGGTGGAGAGCGTAGAGGTGATGTTGGGATTGACGGAAATTTACGAGTCGCTGGTGGAGACGAACTCGGGGGCGATGCCTGGGTTGCAGAGATTGATGAGCGTGTTTTCGGGCGGAAAGCGATAGGATTGTCGATTTACGAGGTTTAGGGCGTAAGACCTGTCCCCCCAATAAGGAGATGAAACCATGGCACAAATCTACGCCAACCTGATTCGCAAAGGAATCAAAACGATAGAAGACGTACCGGAGTCCAAGCGTGCGGAAGTAGAGGTTATTCTGAATGAGGCTCTGGAGTTCGAATGAGCGGGTAGTAGAAGTTAAATCCCAGGAGGTGTCGCCACATGTCCAGCGAAGAAGCGCGCGTGCTCTCGGAGATTCGGGAGCGCGTCGTCAGGTTGGAAACGAAGATCGATGCGTTGACCGATGTCCGCGAGACGGCGGAGGCGGCGAGAGATACGGCGCATGAAGCGCTACAGTTGACGAAGTCGGCGCATCTGCGGATAGACGAGATTGCCGACAACCAGCGTTGGCTGTGGCGTACGCTGGTCGGGGCAATCGTCGCCACCGTGATTGCGGCCGTGACCAACCTGCAAGGAGGTTGAATACACTATGGACAAACTGATTTCGATGACCGATGAGGTGGCGCTTCTTGCTCCTATAGTCGCCGCATATGTAGGCGTCGCGAAGGAGTTTCGCGTGCCGAGCCGCTACTACCACCTCGTCAGCCTGCTCATCGCGACCGTCTTTATACTCGTACCGCAGCAAGTTCAGCAGACGCTCACGACGATCTCCGTAATCGGATTGACGGCGTCGGGCGTCTATCATTTTACGAAAAAGAGGGAGGAGAGATCCGATGGTCAAGCTCAGCAGGGCGGAGTTTATCGCCACATTGGCTCCGATAGCGATTCGGGTTAGAAGAGAGGGCTCCCCTCTGTTCCCTTCTGTCAGGTTGGCCCAAAATCTGTTGGAAACAGGGGGAGTGCTGCATCCTTGGAACAATCTCGGAGGGATTAAGGTCGGCAGCGGCCAAACGAACGCTTACTGGAAAGGCCAGTACGTGCGCAAGGGAACGTGGGAGGTCGAGAACGGGGCGAGGGTGGATACGACGGCGCTGTTCCGCGCGTACGACAGCATCTACGATTTCTATAAGGATCAGGATCTGCTGCTTCAGCTTCCCCGCTACGAACGCGTCAGGAAGGCGCCTACTCCCGAGATTCAGGCGGAAGCCCTGCGTCTGAGCGGTTACGCGACCGATCCGCAATACGGCTCGAAAATCATCGCTCTTATCCAGAGCAATCGTCTGACTCCGTACGACGAACAGGCAGCTCGTCCAGAACCGGCGAATCCTCCGCAACGGGAGCCGCTGACGATTCCCGTCCGGCTTAACGGTAAACCGCTTGCCGAGGGAAGCCTAATCTCCGGCCAGACTTGGGTACCCGCAAGAACGGTGGGCGAAGCACTCCAGCTCAAAATCGGCTTCACGAATAAAACTGTCACGGCAAACGGTAAGCCGCTCCCGACTCTATTAGTCGGCAACGTCGGATATGTGCCGGTGAGAGATTTGATCGCAGTCCACGATACGGCGAAAGTGACCTGGAGCGGCGCGGATAACTCGGTCGACATTAAGACGGGGTAAACGTGATATTCGCACGGATGTGGAGTCGCTGATAAATCCCGTCGAGTTCCGCATAGCTATGCGGTCGGAGGACAATCCGTCCCTGTCCCGCACATCGCCAATTAGGCACCAGTACCCACCCGAGCTCCCTCTGCATATGCTATAGGCAATTATACTGCCCGCAGACCGCGCAGGCGGCATATCTTTGGAGGGGGCTGACCCGATGTCGCGCATTCCGAATTTTCCGCAGAGCCTGCTCGACGAGCACAAGAATTGGCATCATGCCCGGCACAACGTCAACATCAACAACCCGCCGCCCGGCTACGGGCTGGAGTTTTTGCAGTTTCACCGCGATTTCATCGACCGCGCGCAGGCTTGGTATCGCCAGAACGGATTCGATCCGAATCTGATCGAGGCCTGGGTTTCCGTTCCCGAAGCGATCCGAAGGACACCCTGCTACAATCAGGCGGCCGAGGCGAGAATTCTATTCCGGCCGGAGTCGTTCGCGAGCGCCGACGAGTTTGGGCGATTCATCGAATCGTCGAACCTTCACGCCTGTATCCATCAGGAGTCGGCCAGGCTGCTCGGAGAGCCGGAGCTGAATGACTTCGATTACGCGCCGAGGCACACGGAATTTTATAACATCCACAATATGATCGACCGTTGGTACCGCAACTGGGAGGGGCTTGGCCGCTTCCGCCCGGACGGAGGGTATTGGTATGGCTCGTTCGAAGGAGACGGAGACGAGATTCTGCTGTACAATTCGTTGTTCGGAGATTGGTGGTTGGGCAAGCTGAGCGAACAAAGCGCCGTCGGAAACGATCCTTCCCACGAGATGAGGGTGGAATGGACAGCGATCGGGGACAGCCGCAAGTTCGGGCCGATGAACGACGGACGTCTGTTTCGCATCTGGGATGCGGACGGCGACGGCAAGCTCGAAGTGCTGTTCCGGCACCCGACTCAGGGAGATTGGATGGAAGGGAAAATAAAGAACGGGCGGATCGGCTGGCAGCCGATTCGGCTTAAGCCGTTCGGTCAGCCAGACGATTCCACCCGAGGCTCCAGACTGCATTTAGTTTAGTTCCGCTCCCGACGACAGTAACCTTCTCATCCGCTTCATCGCCCCACGAGCCCTTGCAGAAACTTAAATACGGAGACGTAGTAGCTCAAGTCCCGCTCTACGAAAGAGCTGCAGGCGACCTCGACTTCCGCGGCCTGCAGCTTGCCCTCGCGAAGGGCCGCACCCCTTGCGCGGACAAGCTCCCGCCGCCCTTCAATCAGCTCGATCAGCTCGTCCGCGTCCGCCTCGTAGAGGCCGGCGACTTCTTCCTCTTGCAGCCGGAAGTCCGTCACCTGCATCGACACTTCCAGGCCGTAGACCCGGCTGACTTCATTGTCGACGTAAGCCTCGCCTCCGACCACTCCTTCACCTTGCTCGCGAACGATCCCGTACTCGCGCAGCGCCTCGAAGCTCACCTCGACGCCAAGCTCCTCCCGCAACTCGCGAACGATCGCTTCCGGCGTTTCGCCGGCTGCCAGATGTCCGGCCGCCGTAATGTCGAAGCAGCCGGCTCCCGTATCTTTATTCGCGGAACGCTGCTGGAACAGCACTATGGCGACCGTACGGCCCTCCCGTTCTTCCCGGCGAACGAGCCAGCAATGGACCGTATGGTGCCAGAAGCCTAGCCGGTGCGCTTCTTTGCGCTCGGCCGTGCCGATCCAGACGTCGTTGTCATCGTAGATGTCGAAGAGCTCGGTCAACGGCGGTTACCCGTTGGCCGGGGAAGCTTGTCCGACCGGCGTTACTTCGGATGTGCAGTGGGAGCAGCGGGAAGCGGCCTTCGGAATGTCGGACAGGCAATACGGACACTCGCGCGTCGTCGGTTCGACCGGTACCGGGGCTTCCTCCTCTTTTTTACGGCTGAGTCTGTTGATTACCTTTACGAGCAGGAACACGCACAAGGCGACCAGCATGAAGTCGATCAGGATGTTGATGAATTGCCCGTAAGCGATGACGGGAACCCCGGCAGCCTGAGCTTCCTCCAGGGATTTCGCGGTCGTATCGGCCAACGGAACGTACAAATCCTTAAAGTTCACGTTGCCCAGAAGCTTGCCGATCGGGGGCATCACGACGTCGTTGACGAGCGAGGTGACGATTTTGCCGAAGGCCGCCCCGATTATGACTCCGATTGCGAGATCCACGACATTGCCCCGCATGGCGAAAGTCTTAAATTCGCTGAAAAATGACTTAAACATACCGAAACCTCCAATTTTAGACTTTATCAGAAAAGGAATTTGCTGGCACTTGTCGAATGCTATAAAACAAAAGCAACTGAAGTCAGATTATGCGAGGGATAAGAGATGAACGGTACCGTAGCCTCATGGCCCCCTTTTTTTCTGCTGCTGGCACTGTTAATTAGCATACTCGCATCTTATACCATGTTCAACTTCATTAGCAATCTCAAACGTTCAAACGGCACATTCCGCCAGTTCTGGCTGGCCGGAGGAGCATTCGTATTCGGATTGGGATTGTGGGCGAAACACTTCGTGGCTCTGCTGGGCAATCATGAGCCGATCATATTCACATGGGTGATGCCGGTTGCGCTGATGTTCATTATTTTCTTCTCGTTGATGGCTTTCGTGATGCTGACCTTCCAGGGTGTACTGAGGTATCGCTTGGTATACGGCAGCTCGATACTCGCCTTCGGCGTCGCCATCATGAACTACTTCAGCGTGTTCGGCCCGAAGATCGAGCGTCTGGAAGTCCAGCCGGGCAAGCTGTTCCTGTCTTTGCTGATGCTGTTTTTCGGTACGCTGCTGGCGTTCATGCTGGCGGAATCGACGTTCAAGTTCCGGAAGTTCATGGCGAGCGTATTGCTCGGGACGCTGGTCGTCTGGCTGCAACTGTTAGGCACGCAGGCGCTCAGAGTCGAATATTCGGCGGGCATCTACAGCACGTCGGACAAGCTTACTCAGGACATCAATCTGCTGGCGCTGATTCTCGGGTTGGGCGCGTTGCTCATTCTCGTCTCCACTCTCATTACCTGGTACATAGACAAGCGGTTGAACCAGATGGACGAGCGTTACAGGCTGCTGGTAGAGAACTCCCTCGATACGATCGCGATTCTGAAGGGCAGCCGCTGGGGCTTCGTCAACGCCGCCGGCTTGAGGATGTTCGAGGCGGAGAGCGAGAGCGACCTTCTGGGCAAGTCGATCTACTCTTTCCTGCCCGCCAAGGACCACAACACGATCAAGGAGAGACTTCACAACCTGGTATTCGTGGGCAGCAGCAAGCCGATCGAGCAGGAATGGTTTACGTTAAAAGGGAAAGTGCTGCATACCGAGATCGTGGAGACGATGACGACGCTGGACAACGAGCCGGCCATTCAGATTATCATTCGCGACATTTCCGAGCGGAAGAAGAACGAGGAACTGCTGATCAACTCGGAGAAGCTGTACGTGGCGGGCCAATTGGCGGCGGGCATCGCTCATGAAATCCGCAACCCGCTCACCTCGCTTAAGGGCTTCCTGCAGCTGATCGTCTCCGGAAGAAGAAACAATAACAGCTACTACGACATTATGAATGCCGAGCTCGACCGCATCGAAGACATCGTCAGCGAGCTGCTGATGCTCTCGAAGCCGCAGGTGTACGAGCTGACCTACCAGGACTTGCGCGTAATGATGCGCGATACGGTGACGCTGCTGGAGACGCAGGCGATCCTTCACAATATCGCGATCGAAGCGGAATACGGCACGGAGCCGCTCTGGATCTACGGGGTGGAAAATCAGGTCAAGCAGGTGTTCATCAACGTTATCAAGAACGCGATCGAAGCGATGAGCGACGGGGGGGCGATCGGAATCAAGCTGTCGCGCGAGCATGACGGGGTGTTCGTTCGCATTCGCGACGAGGGGCCGGGCATCGGGGAAGATCAACTGGCGAAAATGGGACAGCCTTTCTATACGACGAAGGAGAAGGGGACGGGACTCGGACTGATGGTCAGCTACAAGATCGTAGACAACCATCAGGGCAAGATCGACGTCAAGAGCGAGCTCGGCAAGGGCACGCTGTTCGAGATCATGCTGCCCTTTCGCTACCCGGAAGCCGAGATCAAGAAGTCCAGCTGACCGGGGCGAATCTCTGCCCGGAGCGGAGTGTGTCCGGCAGGCTCTCCGTCTCCGAAGGCGAGCATCGCGATCTCGGTTTCTATCTCCGCAGCGCTTCCCGATAGCAAAGTTACATAACGAGTCCAACGAACGTGCTTGCCGAAGAGAACGGTCGGGAAAATCGTGAGGAAACGAACAACGCTGCACCCGTGCACGACGCATACGTGAAGGAGCCCGTCGTCCGGTTGGGCGGACGGGCTTATTCGCAATCCGCCTCCGTAAGTAGGAACGTTGGTGACGGCGGACAGCCAGCATCTATCAAAACGGCGAGCCTTCCCGTCGATCGTGACCTTCACGGTTCGGGGCTTGAACTTGCCGAGGATGCGCAGCAGGCCGATTACATAAGCGATAGAGCCGACGCCGATTCGATTGCACCATTTCTTGTACGAAGAGCCGTTGACGTCCGCCGCTACCGCAGCGTCGAGACCGATGGCGACGGCGGTCAGCGTATGCTGGGGTTGCCCGTTCTCCTCGAAAGTCTCCAATAAATCTATCTTTCGCGTATGTCCCGCCACAATGAGCTCGAGGGCGCGAAGAGGGTTCCCGGGAATGCCGAGAGCGCGGGCCGTATCGTTGCCCGATCCGGACGGGATGAGGCCAAGCGGAAGGCCGGAACCTGCAAGCAAGGGGAGCAGACCGTGCAGGGTGCCGTCGCCGCCGACTACGGCAACCGCTTTCAAATCGCCGCGATCGATGCGTTCGCGAACGAGAATGCGGGCCTGCTCGGCAGATGAAGTCGAGATGCGGTCGTAGGCGGCACCGAGCCGGACAAGTTCGGCTTCTAACCGTCTCCATACGGAGAGACTGCGGCCGTTGCCGGAAGTTTCGTTGACGACGAACAGAATCAAGTTGCCCAATCCTCTCTGAAGTTGGCTGATCATTCCTCCATTATAAGGGGACGCCGGGGGATCGGGAAGCCTGTCCGTGAGGTGGAATTTATTCGCCGGGCGGACATGCTATAATGGATTTATTTAGCTGGAGGAGTTCATTATGCCGGAGCCGCTTAAGGCCATGTATAACGCCCAGTTCTTGAAGGCGTTCGGAGATACAGTGAAGCAAGCGTACGCAAAATTCGAAGTCGACCGCTTCCTCAATCTCGTACTCGGAGAGGGATGGGAGGAGCTGGAGCTTAAGCAGAGAATGCGCAGAATTACGGAGAGTCTGCGTCAGACGCTTCCCGCCGATTACGGCCAGGCGCTGGACATGCTGGAGGCGATCTCGGACGAGTGCCGCGGCTTTCCGTATTTGTTCTTCCCCGACTTCGTCGAGAAGTACGGGCTGGGCGATTGGGAGCGGTCGGTGCGGGCTTTGGAGAAATTCACCTCCGGCTCCAGCTCCGAGTTCGCCGTGCGTCCGTTCATCAAGCTCGATCAGGATCGAATGATGGCGCAGATGCTGGAGTGGAGCGGGAGTTCCGACGAGCACGTGCGCAGATTGGCCAGCGAAGGCTGCCGCCCCCGCCTGCCCTGGGGAGAGGCGCTCGGCGCGCTGAAGCGCGACCCTTCGCCGATTATGCCGATTCTGGAGCGGCTGAAGGCGGACCCGTCGGAATACGTCAGACGCAGCGTGGCGAACAACCTGAACGACATCTCCAAGGACCACCCGCAACTGGTGCTCGATATTGCGAAAGCTTGGCAGGGCGGCTCGGGGGAAGGAACGGATTGGATCGTTCGCCATGCCTGCCGCGGCCTGCTGAGAGCCGCCCATCCCGAGGCGATGGCGCTGTTCGGCCTTGCTCCGCAGGAAGGCATCGAGGTGCTGGAATGGGAAGTGCATCCGGCCAAGCTTTCGATCGGAGAATCGGTGGAGTTCCGCTACGGGCTGCGAACCTCCGCCGGGGAGGAAGCGAAGCTGAGGATCGAGCTGGCCGTCTATTTTCCGCGCTCGAACGGCAAGCTGTATCGCAAGCTGTTTAAGCTCAGCGAGAAGAGCGTTCCGGGAGAGACGCGGGTTCAGGGAGGAAGAGGCTTCTCGTTCGCGGACCTGTCCACCCGTCGGCACTATCCGGGCGCGCACCGGATGGCGCTCGTCGTGAACGGCCGCGAGGTCGCGGAAACCGACATCGAACTGCTCGCAGCCGCTGAGCAAGGAGGCGCGCAAGCATGACGATCGGAGCCCGCGTGCTGAAGACCGGCCTTGCGGTCGCCATCGCGCTGTGGATCGGCCAACTGATCGGTCTCGAATCCCCGCTTATCGCGGCTATCGCTTCGATCTTCACGATTCAGCCTTCGATTTACCGCTCGTGGACGCAGATGCTGGACCAGGTGCAGAGCAACGTGCTCGGCGCGATCATCGCGATCGGCGCCGTCTGGCTGATCGGCAATACGCCGATTCTCGTCGGACTCGTCTGCATCGGCGTTATCCTGATCTGCATTCGCTTGAAGGCCGAGGACACGATCGCGCTGACGCTCGTCACCGTCGTCGTCATTATGGAAGCGCACGGTCAAGGCTGGATGATCGCATGGGATCGGCTGGCGGCCATTCTGACCGGGATGGTCTCCGCCTTCGCGGTGAACGTTGCCGTCGCACCGCCCCGTCACCGGACGCGGTTGGTGAAGCAGGTCGAGGATGCGCAGGCTTTGCTGTCCCGACTGCTGCGCACGGTCATCTCCAACGAGCTGAAGGAGAGCGTGTACCGGAAGGAGCAGAGCGAGCTGCGGATGAAAATCCGCAAGCTGGAAGATTACTACGACATGTTCGCGGAAGAGCGGGTATGGAGGAAGCAGCCGCGGCTGAAGCGAGCCCGCCTGCTCGTCGTGTACAAAGGAATGCTCTTCGCCCTGGAGCGGGGCTATGCGCTGATTGAGGCGGTGGAGGAGCAGTACTGGACCGTGTCCACGCCGAAGTCGTGGAACCGGCTCATCGATCGGGAGATCGAAGCGCTGTGCGCCTATCACGAGCAGCTGCTGTGGAAGTGGGACGGGAAAATGAAACCCGGGGCTTCTTCGGCCGCGCCGCCGCCCGAAGCCTCGATTCTGCTGAGCGAGCTGATCGACGAGCAGATAGAGCAGGATCAGGCAGCCCGTTCCCGGATGCTCGTCATTATGGGGGCGGTGTACAACTACGAAGAACGGCTGCGGAGACTCGATAAGCTGATGGAGCAGTGGCTTCAGCGCGAGTCCGGAACCGATGTGGAAGCCGAGGAACGAGAGAGCTCGCTGTTCTCCCGTTTGAACGAATAGCTAGGCGAAACGCCAGACCGGATTGAGCCTCAAGCCGGTCTGGCGTTCGGTTTACTTCTTCCCCGAAGCCATCTGCCGGCGGGGGTGATCGATCTTGCCGAGCTTGTCGGTATCGTTCTCCTTGGGGACGAGACGAGGGTCCGTCCGGCCTTCGTGATGGTTATCGAAGGCGAATTCGGTCAGCGTCCATTCCGTCTCCCCGAGAATGACATCGGCGGGAAAGACGTCTCCCCGTTTCAGCTTCTGGGCTTGTCCGGCCTCGTTCTCGTACACGCCGTCCACTTCGACTTTTTCTCCGGACATCGGTTCCATTCTTTTGGATTCGCTCATCTCGCGCTCCCCCTCACAATCCGTGTTTCGGAACGGCGGCTCTGTCGGCTTCGGATTGCAGCCGCTCGGCCGCTTCCTTGCCCGTTCCGGTCCGATCCGCTACCGACTGGGCCTTGCTGGCCGCTTTCTGCTTGTCGGAAGGCTGTTTGCCGGACATGACCATTCCCTCCTTTGGCGTTCGAATGCCCGCTTAGGATTCCACGAGAGGGAGGGGCTTATGCTTCAGCGCTCCTACTGATATCGGCCCTCGAGCTTGCGCCCTCCGAGCCACATCAGCCCGATGATGGAGATAGCCAGCACGATGCGCCACGGATCGTCCGCCATCGCCTGCAAGTCGTGTCCGAGGAAGCTCAGGATGAAGATCATAACGGCTTTGCCCAAGCCGATGGCGGTCATGAACGTGTGGAACGGAATCCGCGACATGCCGGAAGCGATATTCACGAGGGCGGACGGCGAGAAAGGGAAGCAGGCCAGAATGAAAATCGGAGTAAAGCCCTTGCGCTCGATGTACGCGAAGAACTTCTCCGACTTCGGGAATCTCGCGCGAATCCGGGCTCCGTAGCGATTGCCGAATCGCCGCGCAAGAGAGAAGACGAGCAAGGCTCCGAGGGTCACCCCGATCCAGGAGTACAGAAAGCCGAGCCACATGCCGTAAGCGGCCGCGTTGGCGACGACGAAGACGACCAGCGGCAGGACGGGAAGAAGCGCTTCGAGAAAAGGCAGTAAAATGCCGGGCAGCGGACCGAATTGCGAATAACGGTGCAGCAGCTCCTTGATCTCTTCGAGATTGAAATCCCCACTAAACATTGAAATTGCTCCATTCGACCCGTCCGGCGGACTTCGATTATTTCTCTCCCTTCGCCAAGGCAGGCGAGGTTTCGCCCCTGAACAGCCTGAAGGGGAAGAAGACGTAGAACACGCTGATCGCGATAAACAGCAATCCGGCAATGCCGATGACCGAAGCTTCGGTATACCGGGTCGCGATCAGCCCGCCGATGACCGGTCCGATCATTCCCCCGATGCCTTCCACCGTGGAAAATACGCCCCATCCGAGTCCTTGCTGGCCTTGAGGAACGTAGGCGGCCAGCAGGGCGTTCCAGGCCGGCAGCACGGCGGCATAAGAAATGCCGAGCACGAACGCCCAGAACAGGGCCAGTCCGAGCGGAGGATGCAGAGTGAGGGCGAACAGCACCAGGCCGAACGCCAGGAACCCTACGATAAGAAACCATTTTTTGCCGAAGGCGTCGGACAGCTTGCCCATCGGAATAAGGCCGATGACCGTACAGCCTCCGCCGATCATCAGCAGAATGGAATAGTGAGTCGCGGTCATGTCGAGCGCGTTGACCGCGAAGCTCGGCAGAATAGGGAGAAGCATACCCGCGCCGAGCGTCTGCAGCACCATGCCGGGAAGCAGCAGCTTCATCTCGCGCAGCCGGCTGCCGAGTATGGAAAGCTGCTTGCGGAACGGCATGACGTCGATGTGCATGCTTTTCCCTCCTTTGATCATGAGGGAAAGAAGCCATGCCGCCAGCGAAACGCCGACCATAACCCAATAGCTGAGCTGGAGATCGTAATCCAGCAGCAGGTTGATGACGACCGGTCCGCTGCCGAGGCCGACCAGCCAGACCGTATACAGGAACCCCATCTGGGTGGCGCGTTGATCTTCCTTGATCTTGGTCAGGCAGACGATCCAGATCGGCGAGATGCCGATTCCGTACAGAGCCGCGGCCGCAATGAACACCCAGGGAATATCCGCGAACTGCAGCGCCGCGATGCCGAACAGGGAACACAAGGCGCCGACGCCGACGACCATGCGGACGGACAGGCGGTCCAGCAAATAACCGATCGCCAGCTTAAGTCCGGTATCCGTAAAATAATGAGCGGTAATGGCAGCCCCGATCACATCGAGATTGAGACCGAGAGCTTTATCTCCGTAGATCGGCAGGAAGCTGATCAGCGCCGCTCCCCTGACGAATTCGATCAAATACAGAATGGTCAGGTACAGGAGCATATCCGTACGGAGCAGGGATTTAAGGGATGACTTGCTCACATGCAGCTCTCCTTTGCAACTCCGGTGAACCCGAAACCCGGGACAGGTCGTCCCGATACCGGAGTTTTCCGCCGTCGATGTCGGGAACCACTTCCATTATATTCAATTGACGGGCAATATCCAAGGCGATCGTATCCGAGGCGTCAGGCTTGCGCAGCGAATAGATCGCCTGAAGCATCTGCTCGCGAAGCCGGGGCTTCTCGAGTCGTTCCGCTATAGCTTGCGCTAGCTGGCCGATCGTTCTGCATATGACGGCGGCCCCTCTGCTTTCCAGATATCGGGCGTTGTTATATTCCTGCCCCGGTACGGGGCGATAGAGGAAGATCGGCAATCCGGCGGCGATCGCTTCCGACAGAGTCAGTCCGCCGGGCTTCGTGACGATGCCGGAGGCGACGGCCATCCAATCCTGTATTCGCTCCACGTAGCCGAGAATCGTAACGTTGGGATTACTCTCGAGCTGGGTCTCGAGCGCTTGGCGAAGCGCCCGGTTGCGGCCGCATACGACGACGACGCGAGCGGCGCATCGCTCGGCCAGGCTGCGGCATAGGCTTGCCGCATGGACCGGCGCCATTCCCGCGCCGGCCATGACCAGAATGGTCGGTCTTCCGACGGGGGAAGCCGTTTCCGCGGACAGAGTCTGAAACTCGGGACGGATCGGGATGCCCGTCGCGGCAACCTGATGCGGCTCGATCCCCAGCTCGCAGAGCTGGCCGCGCATGTCGTCTGTCGCGACGTAGTACTTGTCGATCGCGGGATGAACCCAGCGCAGATGCAGATCGAAGTCGGTAATGACGTTATACATCGGGATTTTGCGGCGCATCTTGTGCATGACTTGTGGGCAGGCCAGCGTCGGGAACGTATGAACGATGGCGTCGGGCCGCTCCTTTTCCACCATTTTCAGCAAGGCCGGCACTCCGAACGAATGCAGCCAGGAGGCGAACATGGAATCCGGCTTCATCGTTTTCGTGCGCTGGTACACCCAGCCGTAGGCTTGGGGCAGCACGGAATAGCTTTTGCGGTAGACGAATCGGCTTACCCCGTTCAGCACGGGATGCGACTCCTCCAGCAGATCGACGAGCTTGACCTCCACGTTGCCGAGCTTGGCGAAGCTCTGCCGCAGCGCGGACGCGGCTTGCCAATGTCCATCTCCGAAACGGGCGTACAGGATGAAAACTTTCATCGGGTTATACATCATGCTCGCACCTCGCATAGTCTGGTTAGTCGCAACGATCATTCTCCATCCACTGTAACTCCCAATTGTAAATCCGGGATAAAGCTTAGGAGGCGGCACGTCAATTCCGTTGAAACCCGTACTTATTATTTTTGGCGAATCAGATGTCGGTTATGCGGCTGCACGTGAAAAACGCCTGTCGGAAAAGGTCTTGGCGAAAAGGGAGAACGGATGGCGACGGGGGATGAGGAGGAGTTGACAGCAGGCGCGGGGGACGAGCGGTTAACTGAATAATAAGAGGTTGTCCCATAAGTAGGTCGTACAAGCATCGGAAGGAGATAGATGCCCGTCACATTCATCCATCGATTATCGTTTGGTACGACTCTCTTTACTTATGGGACAGCCCCTGGAAGAAGTCCCGGCTTGGCGGAACCTCAGATCAGCAGATTAAACAGCAGAGGGTCTTTGTTCAGCTCGATGAATTGGAAGCCTTTGTTCCTCATCCGTTCCAGCAGACCCTCGCAGTCTTCCGGACTCTTAAGCTCGATGCCGACGAGCGCCGGTCCGTTCTCCTTGTTGTGTTTCTTCGTGTACTCGAACTGGACGATGTCGTCTCCAGGACCGAGCACGTCGTCCAGAAACTCGCGCAGCGCTCCTGCTCTCTGCGGGAAGTTGATCATGAAGTAATGCTTAAGCCCCTCGTAGATGAGGGATCGCTCCTTGATCTCCTGCATCCGGTCGATGTCGTTGTTGCCGCCGCTGATGACGCAGACGACGTTCTTGCCGCGTAGAGCCTCCGGGTCCATCGCCGACAGCGCGGCGACGGTAAGCGCCCCGGCGGGCTCGGCGACGATCGCATGCTCGTTGTACAGCTCCAGAATCGTCGTGCAGACCCGTCCTTCCGGCACGACGGCGATGTCGTCCAGCAGCTCCCGGCAGACGGCGTACGTCAGCTCGCCGACCCGCTTGACCGCGGCTCCGTCCACGAACTTGTCGATCTCCGTAAGCGTAACGACCTTCTGCTCCTCGAAAGCCTGCCGCATGGAGGGCGCTCCTTCCGGTTCGACCCCGATGATGCGGGTCGCCGGGCTGATCGCTTTGATGTACGTCGAGACGCCCGCCGCCAATCCGCCCCCGCCAATCGTCACCAGCAGCACATCGATGGAAGGCGCGCCGCCTTCGATGATTTCCTTGCCGATCGTGGCATTGCCCGCGATGATCCGGGAGTCGTCGAACGGATGGACGAACGGCAATCCTTCCTGCTCGCTGACGCGCACGGCTTCCGCATAGGCGTCGTCGAACGTGTCGCCGATCAAACGGATGTCGACCTTGTCTCCTCCGAACAGCTTCACTTGATTGATTTTCTGCCTCGGCGTCGTCGCGGGCATGAAGATCATGCCCGGAATATCCAGCCTGCGGCAAGAATAGGCGACGCCTTGGGCATGGTTGCCCGCGCTGGCGCAGACGACGCCCCGGCTTCTCTCTTCCGGGGACAAAGAGGCGATCAAGTAGTAGGCCCCCCGTATTTTGAAGGAGCGGACGACCTGCTGATCCTCCCGTTTCAAATACACGTTGCAGCCGAACTTGGCGGACAATGCGGGATTCAACTGCAGGGAAGTAGGGGCGATCACGTCCTGCAAAACACGGTGGGCGTTCAGAATATCGGCAAGCTGGACGGCATATTGTTCGGAGCGGGCGTTCATTTCGAAATCATCCTTTCTGCCGATGTCGGCCTATAAGCGTATAATTGTGAGTTCAAAAAGTCCGGTTTTCAGCAACCGCTATAAGAATACAAAAAAACCGCCCCCTGGAAAGGGACGGATCGTTATCCGTGGTACCACCCTCGTTCCCGATTTTGCAATAGTGAAGTTGCAACGTCGGGCGCTCGCTCGTCGTATAGAGTATATACGACTTCCCGTAACGGGGGAACCGTCGGCGCTTAATGAGAAATCGGATTCGGCGCCGCTTCTCGGGGAGGATATTGCACCGGCTTTCGATCGTCGGCTCTCAGCGTTCGCCGACTCTCTGGGGATCGAAGGGCCCGGACAACTTGTTCCCGTCGTTGAATTTATTTATTGTTATACGCCTCTCTTCCCCCGAAGTCAACCATAAAGGAGATTGCGATGAAAAAATTGTTGATTGGACTGTTCGTACTCGTCTTCCTCGCCGTCATCGCGGGGGTAGGCGCGCACTATTATGTGAAGCCGGACCGGTCTCTCGATCTATCTTATGAGGAGGTGCCGCTTAAGGAACGCGCGATCGACATGGCCAAAAGGATGTCTCTGGAGCTTATCTTGACGGACGACGACATCGGCAACCTGGCCAAGAAGTCGCTCGCGGGCAATCCTCTCGTAGAGAACGACATCGTCGTGACCGGAGCGGAATTCGCGCTGGAAGGCGACCGGTTGATCGCGGACTTGAACGTGCTGTGGAAGGACTGGGTTTCCGCCGAACTGCGGATTACGTATCGCTTGCGCTGGCAAGATCCGAACGTGATCGCCGACGTTCTGGAGGCCAGGATGAAGGGGGTGCCGCTGCCGAAATCGATGCTGTCCAGCCGGGTGATCCCGATCGCCGAGGAGCTGCCCAAGCCGCTGAAAATCGAAAGCATGAAGTGGGGACAGACGGAAGTCGGAGTGATTTTCCGCAAGCCGAGCCTCAAGGATTTGCAGGAACTGATCGGCGGATAGCGGTATCGGACCCGGAATTCGGCCGGATCTTCCGGGCGCGGGGCGAACAAAATTTCGGCTTTTATGCCAGCCCGTCCGAACTAGCTGTTATAATAGACTAGGTTTATAGACGGTTATTCATTACATACAGAAAGTTGGTGCGACAGTTGAAACGTTTGGCAATCGTGTTGTTCTCGGCAGTATTGGCGTTTACGATGGCGGGCACCGCCTCCGCTGCGACCGCAGGCCAGTCTTCGGCCGTCAAGATCAAAGTCAACGGCGAAACCGTCGACGTAGGAAGCGGGCTGCTGATCGAGAAAGGCAAAAGCTACATCGAGTATGGCGCTCTCTTCGATGCGCTCGGTTACGGCACGGAGCTGGACCCTTCTACGGAAATCCTGTACGCGGAATCGGAAGATTACGAGATTCAGGCTTCCGCGGAGGCGGACATCGCCATCGTGAACGGCCGTACGGTGCCGAGCACGGGCGAGATTATCGAACGCGACGGCCGCACGCTGATCGGGGTTCGCTTCGCGGGCGTGTTAACGAACCACAACGTGCTGTGGAACGGCAAGGATAAGACCATCTCGCTGGTGTTCCAAGGCCCGACTTCGGCGGACAAAGCATCCGTGAACGAGCTGTTCGGCAAGATGCTGCTCGTGGAAGCCGCAGGCGACGCGGAAGGAATCGTCGGGCTGATGTCGGACGATACCGTCATGGACTTGGACGAAGTTCGGGCGAACTTCGAACAGGCTCGAACGAAAACCCAAATCACCGAGTTGAAGATCCAATCTTTCAGCAAGAGAGAAGCTGTCGTTCTCGTTATCGAAGATACGAAGAAGATCAGCGGAGGCTTCTATCCGGACAACCTCGCGCAAGTTCGCTATACTCTTCACAAGGATTCGGAGAACGGTTGGAAAATCTACAACGTCGAAGTGCTCGGACTCGAGTACACGAACATTCCGGGATTGTTCGAGCAGCAGGCGACGCTGCCGGAAGCCGACAAAGCCGCGATCGGCCAAGTGTTCGCAGACCAAGTGAAGGCGGCCAACGAGAAAAACGCCGAGGCTTACGTTGCGACGCTAGCCGACTTCCCGGAGAAAGAGCTGCTGAAGGAACAGTTGACGCAATTGTTCGAGACGACGACGCTTAACGTGACGAGCGAGCAGTGGACGGTCGTCGATTACGATGCCAAGCTGGGAACCGCTTCTTTGCTGGTCAAGATGGTGTCGGAGACGGTGATGGGCGGACAAACGTTCAAGAGCCGTTCCGTCGTGCTCAACGACGCCGTTAAGACCGACGGCAAATGGCTTCTGCAGGCGGAGGCGATTATTCTCTCCAGCGAGAATTTGCAGTAATAGGCGCGACATCGCCGCTCTCCCGACTATGGGAGGGCGGTTTTTTTGACGTTCAGAAAGTATAAAATCCGCTATCCTTATCTGAATCGTCTCCGACATAAACGTTATCCCGCCGATCTGAAGGATGGCGTAAGCTGTTTTGCTTAGCCGGGAACGACGGAGCGCGCGAGGTTGCAGAGAGGAAGGCCGATGGTCCCCCGCGCGCAGCTCCCAGCGCGCGGTGTTTCGCTGCATGACGGCGGTCGGTCGACCACATGCGCTCCCATCGTTGAAAGGGACTAGGGGGACGGGATAGTTTTGGGCGGAAAATCCGCGCTAATTTTGTCGAAAGGGGAAGATAAGCAGAAATAGAGCGGGAAATCCGCTTTAATTTTTCCAAAACAGAATAAACGTGGAAATAGAGCGGGAAATCCGCTTTAAATCGCTCGACAAAGGTACAGCAGCGAATTTAAAGCGGATTTTCCGCTTAAAATCAACAAGGCGCGTACCATACCCGAACGGATCGAGATGGGCAGCGCTCTGCGGGTCGAGTTGGGCAGCGCTTAGAGGATATTGCTGGAAATGACGTTTCGGACGCATTCACCGACTTCAAGAACGGGCAGCTGGCCCGTTATTTCTTACGTGAGGCGGCTTGGTCGGCTATTTGGAGACGCGGATATGTCCTTTTTTGCCGATGTGGGCATATGCACAGCGGCTTGCGGAATAAATTTACCAATATCAAGTCGATTCAAGGTGCGGCGGGGAGGTGGAGAGACGGCTTGCGGAACGTGCGAAAAGCGGCGGTCATCGGAGCGGGGGTGATGGGTGCGGCCATTGCCGCGCAGTTGGCGAACGCGGGCATTCCCAGCCTGCTGTTCGATCTGGAGAGCAAGGCGGAAGAAGGGCGGGAGAGGTTGAAAAGGACGAAGCCGTCCCCGCTCTACGATCCGGCATTCATCGGAAGGATCGAAACCTGCGATTGGGAGAGGGAGTACGAACGGCTTGCCGAATGCGATTGGGTCATCGAAGCCGTAACGGAGAGGTTGAACGTTAAGATGGGCGTCTGGGCGCGCATCGATGCGGTATGGAGGCCGGGCATGGTTGTCAGCAGCGCCACGTCGGGGCTGTCCATCGACGAGATCGTCTCCTCGTGCGGCGAAGAGCTGCGGAAGCATGCGATGGTGACGCATTTCTTCTACCCTCCGAGATATAGGAAGCTTCTGGAGGTGGTGCCCGGTAAGGAGACGGATCGGCAGGCGTTCGAGGCGACGGCGTTGTTCTGCCGGGACCGGCTGGGCAGAGGGGTCGTAGAGGCGAAGGACACGCCGAATTTCATCGCCAACCGGATCGGAACATATGCCCTGCTGGCTGCCTTGCAAGCAAGGGAGAAATACAGCCTCACGATCGACGAGGCGGAGGCGTTAACCGGTCCGCTGATCGGGCGTCCCAAGAGCGCGACGTTCGGCATGCTGGACTCGGTCGGCCTCGATACGTTCTTGCAAGCGTGCCGCAATGTGCGGGAGAACGTGCCGGACCCGCTGGAGGCGGCGGCTTTCTCGAATCCGGCGTTGATCGAGCGGATGGCGGAACGGGGATGGCTGGGAGCAAAGAGCGGCGGCTTTTTCCGCGAGGACGATTCCGCGTCCGGGGAAGATCGCTTACGGGTGCTGGACCCGGAGGCGATGGCTTACGTTCCGCGGAGCAAACCCGTTTCCCGCACGCTCGAAGCGGCGAGGCGGGCGGGCGGAGAGACGGCCGGCAAATTGCGTGTACTGCTGGAGGCGGCGGATCGGGACCGGCTGGGCGCTTTCGTCCGGGACGTGATCGACGATACGTTGTGCTATGCCGCGGAGAAGCTCGGGGAGATTGCCGACACCCCGATCGAGATCGACCGGGCGATGCGGTGGGGCTTGGACTGGGAGGCGGGACCATTTGAATTGTGGGACGCGCTGGGCGTGGCGGAAACCGCGGCTCGTCTGGAGGAGAGAGGGAGAGCGGTGCCGGCTCCGGTAGCGGCCATGCTGGGGAAAGGAACGGCTTCGTTCTATGTGAAGAAGGCAGGAAGTCAGTTCTATTATTCGCAAGGGTATTACAAGTACGTCGAGGAGAAGCCGGGGGAAATCTCGTTAAGCGCGCAGCGAGATCGGGGACGGACGATCCTCTCGGAGGACGGAGCGGATCTGATCGATCTGGGTGACGACGTCGCTTGTCTCGAATTCCGTTCTTCGAATAACGAGCTTGGTCCCGGCGCACTGGCTGCCGTTCGCCGCGCCGCGGAGGAGGTGGAGCGCAACTGGCGCGGACTGGTATTGGCGAACGAGGGGCGCAACTTCTGCGTCGGAGCGGATTTGATGCTGCTGCTGATGGAAGCGGAGAACGGCGAGTGGGAAGAGATCGACCTGATGGTTCGGGAGCTTCAAGAGAGCGTGCGGACGCTGCGCAGGCTGCCGCGTCCGGTCGTTGCCGCTCCGCACGGGAAGACGCTCGGAGGCGGGGCGGAGATCTGTTTGTCGGCGGATCGGACTTTGTATGCGGCGGAGACGTATTTCGGCCTCGTCGAGACGGGAGCGGGGCTGATTCCGGCCGGGGGAGGCTGTCTGGCTTCGGCCGTCCTGGCGAAAGAGCGGGCCGATGAAGCGGGGCTGGACGATGCGACGCGGCCGTTGATGCAGCTGTTCGAGTCGATTGCGCTGGCCAAGGTGTCGGAGAGCGGTTGCGACGTGAAACGCCTCGGCTATTGGAGGGGAGGCGATACGGTTGTCCTGCGCGACGAGACGCGAATCTACGAGGCGAAGAGCGCGGTGCTGGAGCTGGAGCGCAGGGGTTGCGCCGTTCCGGAGCGAGATCGGCGCGTCGCGGTCGGAGGCCGGGAGACGGCGGCGGTTCTGAAGACGGCCGTCTCCACGATGCGGCGAGGCGGCTATATCTCCGAGCACGACGCGCGCATTGCCGGCAAGCTGGCCGACGTGCTGACCGGCGGCAGCGTGCCGGCGGGGCTGGAGGTGAGCGAGCAGCGGCTGCTCGACCTGGAGCGGGAGGCGTTCCTTAGCCTGTGCGGAGAGCCGCTGACGCAGGCTCGGATGCGGCATTGGCTGGCGACGGGCAAGCCGCTTCGCAACTGAGGCGGGTCGGACGAGGCGAGCGGGAGTCCGAAGGCATGGGGAGCGCCTTCGAGCGGAATAGGCGGAGCGGCGAGGAGGAGAGCGGGATGAAGGGCAAGGAAGCCGTCATCGTGTCGGCGGTTCGCACGGCGGTCGGGCGCGGGAAGAAGGGCGGCTTCGCGCAGACGCGTCCGGAGGATTTGGGGGCGAGGGTGCTGCAGGAGGCAGTAAGCCGAGTGCCGGGTCTGCGGCCGGAGGACGTCGAAGACGTGGTGCTGGGCTGCGCGATGCCGGAAGGCGAGCAGGGGATGAACGTCGCGCGGCTTATCACGCTGCTTGCCGGTTTCCCCGTCGAGGTGCCGGCGGTTACGGTTAATCGCTTCTGCGCGTCCGGCTTGCAGGCGATCGCGCAAGCGGCCGCGGCAATCCGGAGCGGGCTCGCGGATACGGTCGTCGCCGGCGGCGTGGAATGCATGAGCCGGGTGCCGATGATGGGGTTCAGGCTGTCTCCGCATCCCGGCCTATACGAAGCGATGCCCGCGGCGTACATGGCGATGGGCCATACGGCGGAGCTGGTCGCCAAGAGGTGCGGCGTGACGAGGGAGATGCAGGACCGCTTCGCCGCGGACAGCCATCGCAAAGCGGCGCAAGCCGCCGCATCCGGCAGATTCCGCGATGAGCTGCTGGCGGTCCCGACCACCGTCGTCGAGCCGCACCCGGTAACGGGCGAGCCGATCGAGCGGCCGATCACCGTCGCCCAGGACGAGTGCGTGCGTCCCGATACGACGGTGGAGAAGCTGGCGGCGCTGAAGCCGGCCTTCTCCGTGAACGGGACGGTAACCGCGGGCAACTCGTCGCCGTACAGCGACGGAGCGGCCGCGCTCGTTCTCATGAGCCGGGAGAAGGCAGACAGCCTCGGCGTTCGGCCTCTGGCCGCGTTCCGGGCATACGCTGTAGCGGGATTGCCGCCGGAGATCATGGGCCTCGGTCCGGTCGAAGCCGTGCCGCTGGCGCTGAGGCAGGCTAAGCTGACGTCGGAGCAAATCTCGCTCTGGGAGGTCAACGAGGCGTTCGCAGCTCAATGCGTTCCCGTTATCGACCGGCTGGAGATCGATCCAGAGCTCGTAAACGCGAACGGCGGAGCGATCGCGCTTGGTCATCCGCTCGGCTGCACCGGCGCCAAGCTGACCGTGACGCTGCTGCACGAGCTGCTTAGGCTGGGCGGCGGTTACGGCGTCGTGACGATGTGCGTGGGAGGCGGAATGGGAGCGGCCGGCGTTTTTGAGGCCATGTGAGCCTGCGGCTTGGGCCAACCGAAGAGAGGAAAGGAGGCGACGGCGGTGGCAGAGCCGGTCCGTGGAGGAGGAAGGTTCGTCGTCGAAGATGCGGAGCCGCGGCATATCGCGACTCCCGAAGATTTTACGGAAGAGCAGCGACGGCTCGCGGATGCGGCGACGGCGTTCGTGGAGCGGGACGTTCTGCCCTTCGACGCCGACATGGAGAAGGCGGATTACGGGCTGACGGTTCGGCTAATTCGCCAAGCGGGAGAGAATGGCCTGCTCGGAGCCGGCGTGCCCCAGGCCTACGGCGGCCTGGGGCGGGACTATACCGGCGCCGCGCTGCTCGCGGAGAAGCTGGCTCCCGCCCCGTCGTTCGCGTTGTCCTTCGCGGCGCATGCCGGCAATGGCACGCTGCCGATCGCGCTCTTCGGGACGCTGGCGCAGAAAGCGTGCTGGCTTCCGAGACTCGTCGCCGGAGAGTTGATCGCCGCCTCTTGCCTGACCGAGCCCGAGTCCGGTTCGGACGCGCTCGGAGTTCGAACGTCCGCGACACTGAGCCCGGACGGAACGCACTACGTGCTTAGCGGTTCCAAGCTGTACATTACGAACGCCGGCTTCGCCGATCTGTTCGTGGTCTACGCCAAGGTGGACGGCTTGCAGTTCAGCGCTTTCGTCGTCGAACGGGGGACTCCTGGTTTTACGATCGGCCCCGAGGCAGACAAGATGGGCATTAACGGAACTTCGACCTGTCCTCTCTTCTTCGAAGACGCGCGCGTTCCGGCGGGCCATCTGCTGGGAGAGGTCGGCAAAGGCCACCTGATCGCCTTCAACATTCTGAACCTCGGTCGCTTCAAGCTCGCGGCCGGTTGTCTCGGCGGAATGAAGGAAGCGATCGCGCTTGCTTCCGCCCACGCGAACCGGAGAAAGCAGTTCGGCAAGGCGCTCTCCTCGTTCCCGCTCATCGCAGCCAAGCTGGCGGAGATGAACACGCGCGCCTTCGTCGCGGAAAGCATGGTGTACCGAACGGCCGGGTTGCTCGACGAAGCGTTGGCCGGAGCCGATCTTGACCGTGCGGACGGCGGGAGAGTAGCGGCGACGGCGATCGGGGAATACGCGCTGGAATGTTCCATCAACAAAGTGTTCGCTTCCGAAGCGCTCGGCTTCGTCGCCGACGAGGCCTTCCAGATCTACGGCGGCCGCGGCTACGTCCGGGAATACAAGGTCGAGAGAATCTATCGGGACGCGCGCGTTAACCGCATTATCGAAGGGACGAACGAGATCAACCGGCTGCTCATTCCCGCCGCGCTGCTGAAGCGGGCGCTCAGAGGAGACCTGCCCTTGATCGAGACGGCCCAGTCGCTTCAGGAAGAGCTGCTGAACCCGTCTCCTCTTCCGTTAACCGCCTCGTCCGCGACCGATCCCTTGGCGAAGGCGACAGCCGTTCTATCGGCGCTCAAGAAAACGTTCCTCATGGTCGGTGGGCTCGCGGTGCAGAAGCACGGCTTGAGATTGGAGAGGGAGCAGACGATCGTAGCCTCGCTCGCGGACGCGATGATCGACATCTACGCGCTGGAGAGCGCCCTCCTTCGCACTCGCAAGCTGGAGCCGTCAAGGAGTTCCGAGGCCGCCAATCCGGCCGATATGACGGCTCTGTTCGCGGAACAAGCGGCCGAGCGGGCGGGAGCGCGTTCGCGCGAGGTGCTGGCGTCGCTGGAGCGGGGCGATCCGCTTCGTCTGCAGCTGTCGGTGCTCAAGCGGCTGCTTCGTCTCGTCCCCGGGGATACGGCGGTCTTGCGTAAACGAATAGCCGCGCGCGTCGTCGCGGCGGAAGCCTATGTCAGCCTATAAAAAAACGAGGAGGAGCGCAGCATGAGCGAAGAATCCGATGTAAGTTCGGGCGCAAGGCCCTGGCATCAGAAATATCCGCTTCAGGTAAAGCCCTCTTACGATTACCCGAAGCGCAATATCGCCAAGCTTCTGATCGACGCCGCGGGGGCTTATCCCGACAACGAGGCGCTCGATTTTCTCGGAAGGAGATATACGTATAAGGAGCTGCTGCGACAAAGCCGCAAAATGGCGAACGCTCTGAAGGCGCTTCCGCTGGCCAAAGGAGACCGAGTCGCCATCATGCTGCCGAACTGCCCGCAGGCCGTCATCGCTTATTACGGCGCATTGATGGCGGGGGCCACCATCGTCCAGACGAATCCGACCTATACGGAGAGGGAGCTTCATCACCAGCTGGTCGACAGCGGCGCGACCGTGCTTGTCGTCCTCGACTTGCTCATGCCCCGCGTCGCTAAGGCCCGGGAGAACACCGACTTGCGCCATGTCATCGTCACTTCCTTGTCGGACGGCCTACCTTTTCCGAAAAACCTGCTGTACCCGATCAAGAGGCGCAAGGAGTATCCCAACCTGAAAGTTGACTATAAGGGAGAAGGGGTGAAGCGCTGGTCGGCGTTCGTCGGTCAGGGCAAAGCTCTGTCGATATGCGAAGAGGTGAATGCCGACGAGGATTTGGCGATGCTCCAATATACGGGAGGGACGACGGGCAGGCCGAAAGGCGTCATGCTGACGCACGCCAATCTGCTGGCGAATACGCAGCAGGTCAACGCATGGTGCTATCGTCTCGAAGCCGGCAAGGAGAGGTACTTGGCCGCGCTTCCGATGTTTCATGTATTCGGTCTGACCGTGCTTCTCAACCAGGCCGTCGGCCAGGCGGGAACGCTGCTGCTCATTCCCCGGTTCGAGCCGAAGCTGGTGCTGGAGACGATTCGGCGCCGCAAGCCGACGGTATTCCCGGGAGCGCCGACGATGTACATTGCGCTGCTCAATCATCCGATGACGAAGGAAGGAGAGTTCGCTTCCGTCCGGCTCTGCGTCAGCGGCGCGGCTCCGTTGCCGCGTGAAGTGCAGGAGAAATTCGAACGTTCGACGGTAGGCAAGCTGATCGAAGGCTACGGCTTGACGGAAGCTTCGCCGGTGACGCACTGCAATCCGGTCTGGGGTTTCCGCAAAAACGGAACGATCGGCCTCCCTCTTCCCGATACGGACGCGCGGATCGTCGGAGAGAACGATCTGGAGCCGCTGGCGCCCGGGGAGATCGGGGAGGTAGCCGTTCGCGGCCCGCAGGTGATGAAAGGATATTGGAACCGGCCGGACGAGACGGCGGAAGTGCTGCAGGACGGCTGGCTGCGCACGGGGGATATCGGAACGATGGATGAGGAAGGCTATTTTACGATCATCGATCGGAAAAAGGACATCATTCTGGCGGGCGGGTACAACGTCTATCCGAGGGAGGTCGAAGAGGTGCTGTTCGAGCATCCGGCGGTCAAGGAAGCTTCGGTGCTCGGAGTGCCGGACGCTTATCGCGGAGAGACCGTCAAAGCGTTCGTCGTCGTGAAGGACGGCTGGCAGGTGTCGGAGATGCAGCTCGACCGGTGGTGCAGAGAACGGCTCGCGGCCTACAAGGTGCCCAGAAGCTACGAGTTCAGGGACAGCCTGCCGCTGTCGCTGATCGGCAAAGTCATTCGCCGCAAGCTCCGGGAGGAGGGGGAGGAAAAGAATTTAAATTTGACCTAAAATTTGGTTGACTGCAATTGAAGGCACGTTCTTTTTTCGATATAATATTTGCATATGCGTCCTGTATCATTTTCCTTTCTGATCATTGAGGAAAGCGTTTACAATACGGAGGGCGGCCGGAGGTGAGCAGGTTGGCGGAACACAACAGATCGTATAAAGAGAGGGGGCTTATGAAGTTCCGCGAAGGACGGCGGTCCTGCATGCCTTTATTCGCCGCAATCGCGGGTGCAGGGGCGCTCTTGCTGCCCGGCAGGGCGTTCGCGTCCGAGATGCGGGCCGTCAACACGGCCGCACAGATAGGCACTCTGCCGCTGCTCGCGGCGCTCGGAATCGGAATTGCCGTCGCGGTATTCGCGGTCGTTGCCTTTTTGCAACTGACGGTGAAGGGCAGGGAAACGATCGAAGCGGCTGAGGCTGCCATGAAGGAGTCCGAGCTGGCGGACAATCAAAAACTGCCGGACTGGAACGACGAGGAAGCGACCGCGAACGAAGAAGACGCCGAGGAGCATGCGTTGACCGACTACACGATTCCGATGACTCAACTGCTTACGCTTTCCGGCGCGGCGGAAGCCGCCGCAATCGGGGAGCCGATGCTGTGCGGCATCGAAGGCGAGCATGAGGGAAGCTGCTACCGCGTTCTAAACCGCAGGCTGACGTTCGGAAGGGATTCGGCCCGCTGCGGGATCTTGTTCCCTTACGAGGCGACGGACATCAGCAGGGTTCACTGCACGCTCAGATATGTGGAGGACTCGCGCGTGTTCGTCCTCGAAGACAACGGCTCTTCGAACGGCACGTTCCTGCAAGGCGGAGAGCGGCTGAAGCCGGGGCTTAAATACGAGCTTCGTTCCGGAGATCGCTTCTCCCTATCGGGCGAACGGCACCGGTTTGAAGTGAGAGATGGGGAGCGGAACTAGCCGCGGGCGAAATTCCCGTATCTTGGGCAACTGTCAAGGGCTGTGCGTTTTGTGCTTTATCCCCCAACTGATAAATGGTATAATCAGAAAATGCAGGAACGTTTTCTTATACGGCAACTAGCGGTGGAACATCGAGTTTGAAGGAAGAACCCTTGCAAGAGATTCAGGGAAGCGCCTAATCTCCATTCTTCTCCGAATCGTCTCGAACGTAAGCCCAAGTCGCCGGATGTGGCGACTGCCGTTTATGCTTTGGGTTCTCCGGGTGGCGTAATACCGCCTCCGTTCCGGGTAATGCGGGAACGGAATCCATTCCACTGGGAGGGAATTGCATGGCCAAACGCAGCCACAACGAGGTTCAAGAAAGTTTGCGAGAACTGACGAGAATTTTCCGGCCCAAAGATCCACGCAAGTTTGTTAAAGATTACATCCGCAAATACCGGATCACCGGTGGATACGAAGACGAATTGACGGTGCTCGTGGAACGCGAGTTGACTAAATTGAACACTCCCGCCTCGTAAGCGGCGAGCGGACAATCGGCCTGGAGGGCGCAAGACGCGTCTCTCCGGGCCGTTTTTTGCATCGGCGGAATCCCGCGTCGCCTCGCTCTTGAATATAAATAAGGAAACGCGATCAGGGGAGGCGGACGGGTGAGCGGGAACGGAAAAAGGCCGAAGGGAATCGCGATCCGCAGCCGCGAGGAGCTGGCCGGAATCGCCAAGGCCGGTCGTCTGGCGGGCAGGCTCAGGCGCAGATTGGGAAATCTCGCGAAGCCGGGCATATCGACGCTGGATCTGAACAGGTTCGCAGAGAAGTACATGCGGGAGCACGGCGCGCTCCCGGCGCAGAAGGGGTATCACGGTTATCCGTATGCGATCTGCACAGCGGTCAACGATTGCGTCTGTCACGGGATGCCGGACGGAAGAAGGCTGAAGGAAGGGGATCTGGTCACGCTCGATTTCGTCGTCGAGCTGGACGGCTGGATGGCGGATACGGCATGGACGTATTCGGTCGGTTCGGTGTCTGAAGCGGCTGACCGATTGAGGCGGGCCGCCTATCGGGCGACGATGAACGGAATCGCCGCCGCCGCTCCCGGCAAGCGGATAGGCGACATTGCCGCGGCGGTGCGGGATGCGGCGGGAGCATACGGCGTCGTGTCGCAGTTCGGAGGACACGGCATCGGCAGGGCGATGCACGAGCCTCCCGAAGTGCCGCACGTCGGCGAAGCCGGCACGGGGACGCTTCTGCGGGAAGGTATGGTCATCACGATCGAGCCGATGCTGACGGAGAAGGAATCCGATGTCTATATTGCGGAGGACGGCTGGTCGGTCATGACGATGGACGGCGGATGGGCCGCCCAGTTCGAGCACACGGTGGCGATCGCGCCCGAAGGGCCGCTCATTCTGACGCTGTAATCACCTCGCCCCCGGGACGCCGACTTAGAAAGGCGGCGATTCTCGAGGGCGAGGTTTGCGACGCGTAATGAAGAAACCGTGCCAGGCGTCAAGGATTTGGCTTCATTTTTAAATAGAGAGGAAGCGGAATTTCGTTGCCGGACCCGAACGTATACTGGACAAGCGTATTGAAGTCCTTCGTCAGCGGAGCGAGCGGCTTTTTCAGCCAAGCTTGTTTGGCGAATTCAAGCGACTGGTTGACGAATTCGCGGTTCGCGGAGATATGCACTTCCTGAGCCCGAGGGAATTGCCCGCGGACGGTCGTTCCGATCACTTGGCGCAGCTCGATGGACAGATCGCTCGCATCCTTGTGCGTAAAGTACGAATTATAAGGAGTGGCGACCTGGCGGTTGTCCCATTTGGGACGGCCGTTGCTGACGTTGTAGACGCCCTCGGTCGTTCCCGTGTTGTCCTGTTCATGGGAGCGCGCGCCTCCGGTCGCATCGGTTCCGGTCGCCGACCAGTCGGTCATGATGGCGACGTACGCGTTTTTATCCGTCAAGAACACGAGAGCGGTGTTGATGCCCGGCAATGAGGCCACTTTGTTGGAAAGCGTCGAGCTGTATTCGAAGTAACGGTTCTCATGTTGCTTCGGGTTTGTCGTAAGGGCGCCGAAGGATCGCGCTTGCGACATTTTCGGATCGTTCGCGTTACGGCTTGAGTAATCCTGAAGGCTTTTCTGGAAATGCGAAATGTAATTGCAGGCGGGCAGCAGCGCGAGCAGCAGTACGATTCCGGCAAGAAAACATAAACGTCGTGCGAATGTCATTGACAACCCTCCTTGACAAATCGTTATCGAATAGGCTTCGATCGAAGCGGGCAAAGTATGCGCGCGAAACCGCACATAAAAATCGGGGGAAATGGCAAAAAGAAGGGAGAGGTCGAAAAGCGGCCTCGTCCCGGCTAAGGCGATCCGACGCCAAGGGCGAATGCGGTTCCGAAGATCCCGCGAAAGTACGAAATCCTTAGAACGGCGGCCTTTTTGACAGTTTTGAGAACAATTTGTGAACTGTTCTGTGAACATTGACAAGAAGGCGGATCAATCTTTATATTTATTAGAGTGCCTGTAGGTAGGAGTTTGGAAAATCGCCGAATTACGGACTTTTTCGGAGTTTTTTCGGACTCGAGGCTTGAAATGCGTTTGTTGCTTGGTCCAACAGCGTGTACATAGGGGGAGCGTCTGCCGGACAGGCAAACGGTTTTCTATGAAAATGTCAAAATGGGGTTGATATGATGAAACGGTGGCCTGTAATGAAGCGGTTGCTGCCGCTGCTGACGGGGCTCGTGCTGTTGCTGACGGCATGTGGAAGAGAAGACCTCTCAACTCTGAATCCGCAAGGACCTGTAGCTGAGAAACAATTCGAATTGATGAAACTGTCCATTGGCATCATGGCATTGGTCGTTGTCGTCGTGTTCGCTATTTGTATTTACGTTCTGATCCGGTTTCGCCGCAAGCAGGGCGATAAAGCGATTCCAGAACAAGTGGAAGGAAACCACAAGCTGGAAGTCATCTGGACCGTCATCCCGATCGTCCTGCTTCTAATTTTGGGCGTTCCGACCATTCAGCAAGTTTTCGGCTTGGCCAAAGATTACAGCAAAGACAAGGACGCCGTTCAGGTCAAGGTTACGGCTCACCAGTACTGGTGGGAGTTCGAGTACACCGACTACGGCATTACGACCGCCCAGGACTTGATCGTTCCGACGGGCAAGAAGATCTCGTTCGAACTGGTCGCGGCCGACGTTAAGCACTCGTTCTGGATTCCTTCGATCGGCGGTAAAATGGACACCAACCCCGGCTCCACGAACAGAATGTTCCTGGAATTTCCTAAGGAAGGCGTATTCCGCGGCAAGTGCGCGGAGCTGTGCGGACCTTCCCACGCTCTGATGGACTTCAAGGCGAAAGCAGTCAGCCAGGAATCCTTCGACCGCTGGGTGGCGGCGATGAAGGCTCCTGCGGTTATGCCTGCCGACGCGGAACTCGCGGAGAAATTCACATCGCAATGCCTCAGCTGCCACGCTGTAGGAGAGAACGGCGGCAACAGCGCTCCGAACCTGACCGGCATCGGCGGTCGCGAGACGGTTGGCGGCTTCCTGTTCAACGATGAAGGCGGCGGCGTCGAGCAGCATCTGAATGACTGGATTACGGACCCTCAAGGCATCAAGAAAGGCGCGATGATGCCGGGAGCGGAAGACACCGGTCTGACCGAAGAAGAGATTGCCGGTATTGCCAAGTATTTGGCTGAATATAAGCTTGACTATTAATTAGCGGGAACTGAAGGAGGTACGTGGCCTTGGCAGCAGCACATGCACATGGACACAAGGTCAAGCGCTATAGCGGCTTGATGGATTGGCTAACGACCGTCGACCATAAGAAGATCGGCATCCTGTATTTTATCGCGGGATTCTTCTTCTTCCTGATCGGCGGATTGGAGGCGATCATCATTCGGATTCAGCTGCTTAAGCCGATGAATGATGTTGTCGCCGGAGATACTTTTAACGAATTGATTACGATGCACGGAACAACGATGATCTTCCTTGCAGCAATGCCGCTGTTGTTCGCGCTGATGAACGCGGTTATCCCGCTGCAGATCGGCGCGCGCGACGTTGCGTTCCCGTTCTTGAACTCGCTTGGCTTCTGGACATTCTTCTTCGGAGGAGTGCTGCTCAACCTGAGCTGGTTCGCAGGAGCGGTTCCCGATGCGGGATGGACGTCCTACGTTCCGCTCGCCGGTCCGATCTACAACTCGGGACACGGAGTCGATTACTACGTTCTAGGCTTGCAGATCGCCGGGATCGGTACGCTGCTCGGCGGTATCAACTTCATGGCGACGATCATCAACATGCGGGCTCCGGGCCTGACGTTCATGAGACTGCCGATGTTCACTTGGGCGATCTTCATCACGTCCGCGCTGATCGTATTCGCTTTCCCTGCCTTGACAGTAGGTCTGGTCGCGCTCATGTTCGACCGGTTGTTCAACGCGAATTTCTTCGATGTCGCCAACGGCGGTAACGGCGTACTCTGGGAGCATATTTTCTGGGTGTTCGGTCACCCGGAGGTTTACATCCTTATTCTTCCGGCGTTCGGAATCATTTCCGAAGTCGTCAGCACGTTCTCCCGCAAGCGTCTGTTCGGTTACAGCTCGATGGTGTTCGCGACCGTCTTGATCGCGTTCCTCGGATTCATGGTGTGGGCTCACCATATGTTCACTACGGGGCTCGGTCCGGTAGCTAACGGTCTGTTCTCGATCGCGACGATGTTGATCGCGGTTCCGACCGGGGTTAAAATTTTCAACTGGCTGTTCACGCTCTGGGGCGGTTCGATTCGGTTCACTACGGCGAACCTGTTCGCGATCGGATTTATTCCGACCTTCGTTATGGGCGGCGTAACGGGCGTCATGCTCGCTTCCGCGCCGGCTGACTACCAGTACCATGATACGTACTTCGTCGTCGCTCACTTCCACTACGTTATCGTCGGCGGTCTGATCCTCGGTATTTTCGCGGGTCTGCACTACTGGTGGCCGAAAATGTTCGGACGCATTCTGAACGAGACGCTCGGCAAGATTACGTTCTGGACGTTCTTCATCGGCTTCCACTTGACGTTCTTCGTTCAGCACTTCCTTGGATTGCTGGGCATGCCTCGCCGCGTATACACGTACCTGGGCGGGCAAGGCTACGACGATATGAACTTCATCAGTACGATCGGCGCTATCTTGATGGGAATCGGAACGATCGTGTTCCTGATCAACATCTTCGTCACTTGGGCGAAGCCGCGCAACGCGTCCAACGATCCGTGGGAAGACGGACGTTCGCTCGAGTGGACGATTCCTTCGCCTCCGCCGGAATATAACTTTAAGCAAACTCCGCTCGTTCGCGGATACGATGCATGGTGGAAGGAAAAGATGGAAGGGAAGACTGCAATGACGCCGGCCGAACCGGTCGGATCGATCCATATGCCGTCTCCGTCAATCTTGCCGTTCATTATGAGTGTCGGATTGTTTATCGCGGGATTCGGATTTATGTATGACCAACTGATTGTTGCAGGCGTCGGCTTGGCGATTACGCTTGGCTGCATGGTTGTCCGTTCCTTGGTCGACGATCACGGCTTCCACATCGAACCGGAAGAGCAAGATAAGGGGGTGCAAGCATGAGCGCACATGACCACGTAGAAGGGCACTTGCCTCATGAGCCGGAGAAGGCGACTCTGGAAGCCCGCAATAAAATCTTGGGCTTCTGGTTGTTCCTAGGCGCGGAAGTCGTCTTGTTCGGTACGCTGTTCGCGGCATTCCTGGCTTTGCGTCACAGCGTCGGCGACGGCCCTACGGCCGGGGAGCTGTTCCAGCTTCCGATGGTATTCGCGGCGACAATGATCCTGCTTACGTCCAGCTTGACGAGCGTATTCGCGGTTCAAGCGATGCATCACCACAACAAGAAGTCGATGGTCACTTGGCTGATCGTTACCATTCTTCTTGGTCTCGCCTTCCTTGGCCTTGAAATTTACGAGTTCGTCGAGTACGTGCATGAAGGCCACAAGTTTTCGACGAGCGCATTCAGCTCCTCGTTCTACACGCTTGTCGGTTTCCACGGCGCTCACGTAGCGTTCGGGGTTGTCTGGATCGCGCTTGTTATCGGGCAAGTGTTCAAAAAAGGGCTTACGGTCGTTACCGCGCCCAAAGTGTACATCTCCGCGATGTATTGGCACTTTATCGACGTTGTCTGGGTCTTCATCTTCACCGTTGTTTATTTGATGGGAAAGGTGGCTGGTTAACTTGTCGAGCAATCACAACGAGACGGCATCCGGTGAGCTTCCCAAGCGCCATAAGGTAGAAGGGCCGCAGAAGCACGTCGTCGGCTTTATTCTCTCCCTTGCCCTGACGATTATCGCGTTCGCTGCGGTAGCCGCGGGTGAAATCAACGAAACGTTCACGTACATCATTCTGGTGGCGATGGCGGTCGTTCAAGTCATCATTCAGATGGCTTACTGGATGCACATGAAGGATCGCGGACATTTGTTCCCGATTATCGGAATCATTTCAGGCGTCGTCGTCGTGTTCACGATGGTGATTATGGCTCTGTACTGGGTTTGGTGGTAATTCCCCGGACGGAACCGAATTTCAGAGAGGCGGGCCGAAATCCGTCCTCTCTTTTTTCATGGATCTGACAGTCGCATTCACTCGTATTCGAAAGGAGGTCGGCGGCAATGATGGGATTGGAATATTTCTCGTTCGGTGATTTGTGGAGTCCGGCGTTTATGATCTTCATGATGGTGATTGTTGTCCTGTACACATTCGTGGTGGGGCCTTGGAGGCATCATTTCGCAGGCAGCGCGCCCGTATCGGCTTCTCGCCAGCTCACGTTCGCCTTGGCGATCGCGCTGCTGTATTTGACGCAAGGCGGACCGCTGAGCCTATTGGGACACCTGATGTTTACCTTCCATATGACGAATATGGCGCTCGCTTACATGCTGGTTCCGCCTATGCTGATCTACGGCATACCGGATTGGCTGTGGCGCGCCGCGTTCGGAGGGGATTTCTGGAAGAAGAAAATATTCCGCGTTTTGATGAATCCGATCATCGGCCTGCTGGCCTTCGTCATGCTGTTCTCTCTGTATCACATGCCGAGCAATCACGATTGGATCATGACTCACTTTACGATTCACCGCATCTATTACGCTTTGCTGTTCCTAAGCGCGATGGCTATGTGGTGGCATGTGTATTGTCCGATTCCGGAATGGCGGCGCATGTCGCACATGCTGACTCTCGGCTACATTTTCATGAGCGGTCTGCTGCTTACTCCGGCCTGCGTCATGATCATCTTCGCCGGCAAGCCGCTATTCGGGGTCTACAATGATCCGGAAGTATGGGCTAAGGCGATGGGTTATTGCGTGTCGGGAGATCCTGCTCAGTTGTTAAGCCAGTTCGAAGGGCCGAAGTTCTTCAACATGATGAGCGCGACGGACGATCAGCAGCTCGGCGGCATCGTGATGAAGCTGCTGCAGGAAGGCATCAACGTCGCGGCGCTGTATACGGTGTTCATGCAATGGTATCGGCGGGATCGTTCCCGCGACAAGGACAGCGTACTGGAGCCGGCGGCGGAATGAGCAGTTATTAACAATGTGTGACGATCCGGCCAAACGTTTGAACTGGAACGCTCGGACAGGTACAATAAGGGAGAAAGCTTGGAAGATCCGACGATAGAACAGGTGGATGCGTATGTCGTGGTATGAGATTTTTCCGCTCGTCAGCACGAGCTTTATTCTAATCAGCGGGATCTTGGTCGCTATCGGCTGGCGGTTGATCGTCCTGAAGAAACGCGAAGCGCACGAGAAGGTGATGATCGCGGCGGCGGTCGCGGCGACTTTGTTTTTCATCATCTACGTGTCTCGCACAATCTTCATCGGCAATACGATGTTTAACGGACCCGACAACTTAAAGACGGTCTACTTGATCTTTCTGTTGTTTCATATCGTGCTTGCGACCGTGGCCGCGGTATTCGGCATCACGACGTTAACTCTGGCGTTCCGCAAGAAGTTCGCCAAGCACCGCAAGATCGGACGGACGACCTCGGTCATCTGGTTCGCCACCGTGATTACCGGCGTTACCGTCTATGTCCTGCTGTACCTGATGTATCCGGGCGGCCACACGAAACCGGTCATTCAGGCGATATTCGGATAAACGGACAATCGAGAGGCTGCTTTTCGAGTCGTTTCCTTGGGGAGCGTTCGGAGGGCAGCCTCTTTCATGCTAAAGGATCGCTCTATTCAGAGCGATCCTTTAGCATTTTTAGAGCCCTTTTGAAATTGCTCTCCGAGAAAATGACATACTTGTCGGTCCCCTCGAAGTAACCCTTGTACTGAAAAAACTCGGTTTTCTCGATGCGGCTTATGCGTCGATAATCCGCGACCTGAGCGCGGTCGGTCTTCTCGAACTGATATCCTGAGTTGTTCAGGTTATCGACAAGCACGCTCAGATTGCTCCCTAGCGTAAAGTAAAACATTTCAGTTGCGGTGTGGACTTGAATCGTTGCTTCGTAGAAGTGGATGTATAGAATGGAGTCCATTGGCAACGACACGATGCCAGTTGCACCTTTAGGGTCTCTACTTACAGGGAGCTCCTTGATCCACTCCATAAGCTCCTCCTACTGCAGTTCTTCCGGCATTTCGGGGTCGTACAGTCCAAACGCACAAGCAAAGGAAGACTGAGCAAAGGCGACGATCCCCAAAACCGTGGAAAGCGTGAACAAGGACATAAGTCTAATTTTTTTCATATGCGTTATTCCCTCCTTTCCTGAAATGGATGAGTGTCGCGGCTTGCAGGAAAAATGCTATTGCTAGAACAGGCGACATCACCAGAATATTCATGGCGATAATCGCCCCTCCTGCAAGCTTGATGGTCTGATGCTGCTTCACGATGGAACGTTTTCCTTGCGGAGCAAATACTATGCAAAGCAGCAGACTTGCTATAGTAAACGCTAAGGTGACTGTCGTGGAATCGATATATTGAGCAAGTAGCGGAATAGCGTTAAAGGCGACAACGGATGATACGAAACAAGCCGTAGGAGAACTGAAGTGACGCCCGCCAGTAATTAGTCTCAGCAGGGAGAAACCGATCATGACAATGAGCACGTCAAGGGCTTGTCCTAGAAAAGCTCCGATTCCCAAGGAAACGATATAGATGATCGTATAGGATATAAGCGTCTCGATGGCATATCTCTGAACCGCTAGACTGACAGGATGCTGAGGATTGGCCGAGTGAATTTTCATGGCCAAGTGGTTAGAAAGTTTGTAACTCCAATTCATTCTGATGTTTCCTCCCTTTCCATTTTTCTACTCAGAAGGATGAGAGCCGTAAGACTTGCCACTACAGCTATCATCATGGAGAGGTTGTTCAAAAAAACAAATTGAAGAATTAAGGCGATCAGAATAAGCTCTAGAGCAACCAACCATAGATGCTTCCACTTCCACGAAGGGAAGTCGTAGGTAAATCCTGCGCCTCGATAGTAATAGAGAAAGGAAAAAGCAAGCACAATAATCGCGGTAATAACTTGGACGAGCACCAGGTAGGATAGATTGCCTTGCACATCTGCCATTTCGATTCCAAAGGCATCGAAGAGCAACAGCACTAGCATTTGAACGGTGCCTACAAGAGCGTATCCTGTCGTCATCATAATGGATGCCCAGACAACCCGGATTTTGCTAACGAATGTTATAAACAAAGTAGCGGACAACAGATAGACCAACGGAACGATCACGGTAGCTACATTGACGACAGTTAAATCTCTTATTGAATAAGAGAACACAGCGAAAAGAAAGCTGAGAATTAACTTTTTCCAAATAAATTCTTTGAAAGGGAAGCGGAACAACATGTAGCCAGTCGAAAGCATACAAAAGGCTTCGAGAGTATATACAGATATGTATATAAGAGTCTCCAACCAACTACGCTCCTCTCAGCAGCTTGTGACTAAATTATACAGAATTTTCTTGTTTATTGGAATATCTGAAAGCAATAATTCTTATTTACCAGAAGATCGTTTAGATGTAGTGCGTTGGTAGGGGCCCGGAATCCAATATATGTTGAAAAAGAAGTGATGCATCCGGGTGATTATTTATGGTGAATTTTATCGCTTGATGCTGGAAGTGAATAAGAGTGCGTTCCAAGATGATGAAGAGATCGTGATTCATTCGTCCTTCGAGAGGACGGATCCAACGATTTTAAAAAGTCGATGGGGAAGGGAGAGATCGTACATGTTGAGTACATCCTCAATTTCATTTAGTATCAGATAATTTGATTTCGCATTGCATAACATCGTATCTCGATATAGAATATAGATAAGAAAAGGAGCCGTGCTACTAACACGACTCCCCACAACAGCCGCTTTTAAGGGCGGTAGGCTTGGGAAAATAGTCAGGAAATAGACCGATTCCTTGGCAGGGGCGGTCTATTTCCGTTTAAAGGACAGTATCGCAACGATCAGCGAACCGAACGTTATCATAAGTATAAGTCCCTCGAATACTGTCATGGGCATCACCTCCCTTCCGGGAGATTAGCCGACCGCCCTTGCAAGCCTATACTGTTGTAGGTGGATTATACCATAATTTGTATAGTGCGCATCCAGGGAAATGGATTAAAAGACATTTTTTGATTGCGCGACAATAGGAATACGGTATAGAATATAGATAAGAAAAGGAGCCGTGCGGGTAACACGACTCCTTACAACAGCCGCTTTTAAGGGCGGTAGGCTTCAGAAAAGGTTGGAAATAGACCGATTCCTTGGCAGGGGCGGTCTATTTCCGTTTAAAGGACAGTATCGCAACGATCAGCGAACCGAACGTTATCATAAGTATAAGTCCCTCGAATACTGTCATGGGCATCACCTCCCTTCCGGGAGATTAGCCGACCGCCCTTGCAAGCCTATACTGTTGTAGTTGGATTATACCATAATTTGTATGGAGAGCATGAGTGGAATTGATTGGGTCATGCATTTATTAATTGCGTGACATCATGTGACGTTATACAATATAGATAAAGAAAGGAGCCGTGCTGCTAACACGACTCCTTACAACAGCCGCTTTAAGGGCGGTAGGCTTTGGAATTACGGTATGGAAATAGACCGAATCCTTGGTTGAGGGGCGGTCTATTTCTTTTTGTGGAACGAAAGTATAAGTACGACAAGAGTCGCGAATGAAATCATTAGCGTCAACGCGTCCTTAACCTCCACGGCATCACCTCCCTTGGGGGAGATTAGCCGACCGCCCTCGTAAGCCTATACTGTTGTACGTTGGATTATACCATATATTGTCGATTGAGTAGCTGAGTTTCAGACAGCGGGCAGCAGCCCTGACTGGGAAGATCGCATTACCTTGCCATCCTGGCCAGGTAACCGGCGGTCTTTTTTGCTTCACCTAGAGTCTTGGCACAACTCATGCCGCAGAGCTAAGTCCCAAAAAGTGCCTTGGCGCTACGCAAACTGCGAGGCCTAGGCCAAGAAGGTGCCTCCGCGCTACCCAAGCTGTGGGGCTAAGGCCAAAAAAGTGCCTTGGCGCTACTCAAAGCTGTGGGGCTAAGGCCAAAAAAGTGCCTTGGCGCTACCCAAGCTGTGGGGCTAAGGCCAAAAAAGTGCCTTCGCGCTACCCAAGCTGTGGGGCTAAGGCCAAAAAAGTGCCTTGGCGCTACTCAAAGCTGTGGGGCTAAGGCCAAAAAAGTCACTATCCATGCATCAAACCTCACATGACAACACAGGGATCAACCATAATCCAATATTGTGATTGGATCTCATATTTTTCCATACCACTCTCTTCGCAGTAAGCCAAAAAAT
>NZ_JBEPYQ010000057.1:0-45436 GCF_041641335.1 Cohnella sp.
TGACCCTGTGACGGGTTTATCCATTCCAAATTTCAGGATCGTATAGCATCGGAGGGAGATAGATGCCCATGACATCATTCCATCGATAATCGTTCAGTACGGCTCTGTTTACTTATGGGACAGCCCCATTCCGGACGAATTGGAGAAGCTTTGCCGATATTCGAGCGGAGTGACGCCGACCGTCTCCCGGAATACCCGATTGAAATGCTTCGTATTGTCGAACCCGGCCCGTTCGCCAATATCCATTACCTTCAGATTGGTCGTCGCCAGCAGTTCTTTCGCTTTCTCGATACGAACGTTTTTCAAGTATTGAACGAAACTGACGCCGACGAACTCCTTAAACGCCTGGCTAAAGTACGTGTAGTTTAGCGATACGTAGTTGGACACCATCGTCATGTTGAGATCTTTGGCATAATTGGCGTGAATATATTCCAGCGCTCGATCCATATCTTTGCGATCTACGTGAATCGATTTGAGGTGACGAATAAAATCGTTCAGTCCTAGCAGCAAATTTTGTACGCAATGAATGTAGTCCTGAATGTGCTCGAAATTGTACAAGCTGCCGGCCATCTTATACATTTTGATGATTTCCACCGACGCTTCTCCGTACGTGTGGAACACTTGATCGAAGATCGACTCGTTCAGCAGACGGCCTACCTCTTCGAAATAGCCGATATCCGCGCGGACAAGCGCGTCCGCCGCGAACAGCTCCTGAAGCAGCGTCTTCATTTCGCTGACGCGGTCCGTCCCCATCATGTTCGCCAGCCTTCCGATCGTTCCGACCGGAACCGGGTAATCTCGCTCCCGCCGAGCCAATTGCTCGTACCGGATCTGGGCGTCGCTGGATCGGCCGAGCAGCAGCCGGTATTTGAGCGCATGCCGCGCTTCCTCGTATTTGATTTTGAGCTCGCCGAGCCCTTCGCCTTTCGCGCTGAGCCCGGCGGAAAAGGTGCCCGGCCCGCTCGATGCCGAGGAAAGCTCCCCGACCATGCCCGTCAACAGCTCCTCCCGGGCGGAGAGAACGACGAGCCGATCATCCTTGTCCTCCAAGCAAAGATACGCCTCGTCTTTGCCGGCCGCGGCCAAATACTCCGTTCCTTTGATCACGATCCGTTCATGACCTGCCGTATCCAGAATGCCCACCCAATAGCCGAACTCGAAGTCCTGAAGACCGGCCTCGCGCGCCAACCTCTCGACCTCTTCCGAACCTAGCTCCGCCGCCGACCAGATGTGCCGCAGCGAACTGATTCTCATCCCGTTGCGATATTTATCCGTCTCGCCGAGTCGGTCGCGAAGCGCATCCCGCTCCCGCAGCTCGGAATCGGCTTTGCCCAGCGCCGCGAACAGATCGTCGCGCACGATCGGCTTCAGCAAATATTCTTTGACTTTATGCTTAATCGCTTCCTTGGCGTACTGAAAATCGTCGTATCCGCTCAAGATCAGCAGCACCGGCGGATTTCCAAACTCCGCTAGCTTTCGGATCAACTCGATTCCGTCCATGTGCGGCATCCGAATATCGGTCAGCAAGATTTCCGCCGCTTCCCGCCCGTGCTCCTCCAGCGCTTGCCGTCCGTCGGCCGCCAGGCGGATCGCATACGCGCCGGGACACTCCCGTTCGATCATCGCCTTCAGCCCGAGCCGGATATTTTTCTCGTCATCCGCGATCAGCAGCTTCCGCATTGGCCGTCAATCCTCCGTTCAAGATCAAGCATGGAATGCGAAGCGTTACGCGAGTGCCTCTTCCCGGCTCGCTGTCGACCCGCAATCCGTATTCCTTGCCGAAATGCATCTGAATCCGGCTGTGCACGTTCGCCAGCCCGATGCCGTTGCCCTTGCCCGAGGCGTCCCGAGACTCTCCCTCGACTCCTCGTTCGATGCGCGCGTTCAGCTCCCGTACCTGTTCCGGCGCAATGCCCGCGCCGTCGTCGACGATCGAGATCAGCACCGCGTCGTCCTCTTTCTTCGCTCGAATCTCGATCGTCAGCTCGGCGTCCCCAAGTCCGTGCTTGATCGAATTCTCTACGACGGGCTGCAGCGACATTTTCAGAAGCTCCAGGTTCAAGTACGGATCGGGTATATCCGTCACCAGACAAATCCGATCGTCGAAACGAATGTTCGCGATACTCACGTAATTGCCGATATGTGTAAGTTCGTCTCTAAGCCGGACGTATTCGCTCGTCCAGCGCATATTGTAGCGCATCATACCGCCCAAGGAGGTAAGCGCGTTGGAAATCTCCCTTTGGTCGTTGATTTCCGCCATCATTTTGATATTCTCCAGCGTATTGTACAGAAAATGCGAATCGATCTGGTTTTTCAGCGTAGCCAATTCCGCTTCCTTGGCGGCGGCCTGCTTGTTGACCGCGTCGGCGATCAGCTCGTTGATCTTGCGAAGCATTTTGCGGAAATGGTGGGCCAGATCGCCCACTTCGCCTCCGCCCCGAATGTCCAAGTCGATCCCGAAGTCGCCTTGCCTCACTCTTTTCATCGAATCGGTGAGCACGTGCAGCTTTTTGAGAATGATGGCATTCAAGTAATACGTCGAAATCGCGAGAATGGCGAGCAGCATGACGTTGGCCAGAATAATCCGGTTGCGGGCATCGTTAATGCCGTCGTATACGGGCTTAAGCGACGCTACCTTCAGCATATAGGCCCCCAGTGGTTCAACATAAGCATAGACGCCCAAGTAAGGTACGCCTCTCACGCTGAACTTGAAGTTGCCTTTCCCCTCCCGATCCGGTTCCAGAATAGCGAACTGTTCCCTTAACGTCTCATCGTCCACGCCGTTCTGCTCCAGAAACCGGTTGGCCGGATTTCGTATAATGTCTCCCTGCAGATCGAGCACGACCATCTGGGACTGTTCGTCCTGCAGCGGACTGAACGTGTTGGGGAAGAAGTTCGTCAGCAGCATGTCGACCTGCAGAATGCCGACGTGCGTCCCTTGCGGATATTGGCGCTCCCGGTAGAGCGATATTTTCGGTTTAAAATCTTCTTCCAATCCGGGACGGTTCTGGATCAGTTCCCGGGTAGAACGGCTGAATATCCATACATCTTTTTCGTCGGAGTTCATCACTTCCTTGTACCACGGATCATTCCGGACCCGACTTTCGTGCAGGAGCACCGGCATCATTTCGTTCGTCATCGGGTTGCTGGCGAACAGTTGGATCCGTTCGATGCTCGGATTGTTATACTGGATCCAAACGATATTCTGCAAGTAGATCCGATCCAGATCGATCAAGTCCAACACGCTCATTGTATTCGGCTCCATCAAATACTCAATGATTCTCCGGTCGACCAAAGCCCGCTCCGCCGCCCGCTTCATCGTCTCCATATTGTTTTTCAGATTGATCTGCTCGATCTCCAGCGAATACTCGTGGTTTTTTCTAAGCTCCTCCACCGCGTTACCCGTCTGTCCCTTGAAGATGTACATCGAAATCAGCAGGCTCGGAAGCAGCATGATCAGAATGTAGGCGATGACAAGTCTCTTCTGCAAGGTAAGCTGTTCCAGCCGAAAACGGATTCTTTCCCGTCTCCGCTTCCAATAGCGCAGCATTTTCGTCACATCTCTTTCGCGAGCTTCGTGCACCTATTCTATCACGGGCAGTCGCCTTTGCGTCCGGAAAATGTCCGAAAAACCCAGCGTCGCTGGGTTTTTCGAACCGCTATAGCTTACTTCATAAATTCCGCGAGCTTCTTCACGTTTTCCTCGTATTTCATTTGGCGGTAGGCCATCAGCTCGGCGAAGCCCGTCTTGTCGCGTTTGGCGACAAAGTCGTTGAACGTCTGGTCGAAATCCGCCTCGGACTTGGCGAGCAGCAGCTTCGGCAGCGCTTTGCCCCATTCCGTTGAGATCTTCTTGGCATTGATCCCTTCCTTAGACGTCGCAGGCGGGTTGATCAGATCGTACTGCGAATAGCTTTCCGTCTTGCCCTTCGTCCAATCTTCCAACTGCTTGAACGGCTCGACCGAAGGAGGCTGCCATTGCAGCTGCATATTCGTATCCATGAGCATCCAGAACGTATGCGAAGAGCCGTACTGCTTATCGAACGCGGAGCGGTCCGTATTCATCAGTTGGAGAACCTCGGGCTTAAATTGGTCTTTGCCGTCGATCGTGTCGTAGGATACGCCCTTCTCGCCCAGGTACATATCCTTCTGGCCTTCCTCGCTGATCAAGTAGCTCAGGAACTTAATCGCGCGTTCCTTGTCCTTAACGTTCTTGGAGATGAGCGTCACCGTCCAGCCGGAGATAGCAGGACCGGGCAGCGTCGGCGCGTCCAGATTCGAGTTCGCCGGTCCGTCGACCGCGATGTAGACGGAATTCGGATCGTTGGCGAACAGCACGTTCTGCTGCGCGGCGAAGTCCGTGCGTTGGTACAGCATCGCGAAGTAGCGGCCTTGCGCGATCTTCTCTTCCATCTGAGCGCGCTTGTCGACGAATACGTCCTTGGAAATCAAGCCCTCCTCGTTGGCCAGACGGAACGTCTTCAGCCAGCGGACGAACTCCGGGTCGGTCAGACGGTCGTACAGCTTTCCGTCCTTCTCCCGGGGCATCGCCAGGAAGCTGGACAAGTAAGACGAATCTTGACCGACGTCGAAGAACGAATAGTTGCCGTCTTCGTTAAATTCGTGGAAGCCGATCGGAATGAGCGGCTGTCCGTTCACTTCCGGGAATTTCTCTTTCGCCAGCTTCAGAGCGTTAATGAACCCTTCCGGAGTCCGCATGTCCGGACTTCCGATCGCTTCGTAGATGTCTTTGCGTACGGAGAACGTCTGGTTTGACGTAAACTCGGTTCCGAAATTTTTAAAGTCCATCGGGGACGAGGATGCATTCGGATAGACGTACGTCTTGCCGTCCGGCTGCGCGTACCAGCTCAGCTTGGCTCCGTCGGCGACTTTGAAGAAGTACGGATCGTACTGTTCGGCGAGATCGGTAAGCGACTCTACGAGACCGCCCTCGACCATCTTTTTCACGCCTTCCTCCCACCAGCCGAGCGTGATGAAGTCGGGCAGTTGGTTGGCCGCGATCATCGCGTTCAACTTTTCGTTCTCGTTGCCTGCAGGAACGATCAGGTTCAGGTTAACGCCCGTTTTCTTCGTAATGTATTGCGAAGTCGGATCTACTCCCCATTTGTTCGGGAACCAGGCGAAGTTCAAGTACCAATCGAACGTAATCGGCGACGTAGCGGCTTTCCAGCCCGCTTCGTCCGCGGCAGGCTGTTCCTCGCTGGCGCTCGGGCTTTCGGAGCTCGAAGCGGAAGGCTGGCTGGCGGAAGGACTCGGACTGCCGCTCGCCTCCGGTTTGTTGTTGCCGCCCGAACAAGCGACGAGCGTAATCATAAGCGCGGCGACGATCGATAAGCTGAGCCACTTTTTCATTGTCATACCCCTTTGATCGATAATGTATGAGCATCCCCTTACGGGAAAGTAAAACCTTTGATAGGTAGTTCAAAAAGTCCGATTTTGATCACGATGCCTGACAGGGAGCCTACTCGACATCGAATCTTGAATTCAGCCGGACCTTCCGGTACTCATGTAGGTTCTCCTACACTCCGTTCCTCACTTCCTAGCTTCATCCAACCTTCTCGGTGCTGAAAACCAAACTTTTCGAACCTCATTTGTACTCACCCGATCAGCCCTTCAAAGAGCCGATCATCAGTCCCTTAACGAAGTAGCGCTGCAGGAACGGATACGCGACGATTATCGGGACGGTGGTAATGACCATCGTCGCCAGCTTGATCGACTGCGAGGTGACGGTCCGGTTAATCGCGCCTCCGGTCGCTCCTACGATCTGGTTGGAGCTGGACTGGGCGATGACCCGGTACAGGAACGTCTGGATCGGCTGCAGACTGTCGCTGTTCGTGTAGAGAACCCCGACGAAGTAGTCGTTCCATTGCCAGACGCCGTGGAATAGCGAGATCGTGGCTACGACGGGAAGCGATACCGGCAGCACGATGCGGACGAAGATGGAGAAATCGTTGGCGCCGTCGATCTTGGCCGCTTCCTCCAGACCGTCCGGAATTTCCCGGAAGAACGTCAGGAAAATAATGAGATCGAAGAAGCTGAACATCGCCGGGTAGATGTACACCCCGAACGTATCGAGAAGCCCGAGATCCCGCAGCCACAAATAGTTGGGAATAAGCGGAGCGCTGAAGAACAGGGTGATCGTCCCCATGATCATGTAGCCTTTGCGGAAGAGCAGCTCTCGGCGGGATAAGGCGTATGCAACCATCGCGGTAAAGAACACGTGAATAACCGTGCCGATCAGCGTTTTGGCCACCGTAACCCCCATCGCGGTCATAATGCCCGCGTTGGAGAAGACGATTTCGTAGTTTTCCAGACTGAACTTGCGCGGAATCCAGTAAATCAGCCCGCGAGTCATCGCGTCCGTGCCGTCGTTGAACGAGTTGACGAGCACGTACCAGATCGGATACAGCGTCACGAAACAGATGATCAGCATCATGACGACGTTAAGCCGATCGAACAATACATCTCCGCGCGTTCTGCGATCGCGAGTAAACATCGTATCTCACCGCCTTGGCTAGAATAAGGAAGATTGGTTCATTCTCTTCGAGAAGGAGTTCGCAAGAAGCAGCAGGAAGAGAGCGATGACGCCTTTGACCAACCCTACCGCGGCAGAATACGAGAAGCGTCCTTGCTTGATGCCGATCTCATAGACGTAAATGTCGATAACGCTGCTCATGCTTTCGTTGACTTGATTTTTCAGCACGAGAATTTGATCGAAGTTCGAGTTCAGAATGCTGCCGACCGACAGAATGAACAGAATCGAGATCGTCCCTTTGATGCAGGGCACCGTCACATAACGCATTCTTTGGAACCTGCCGGCCCCGTCGATCGTCGCCGCCTCGTACAGCTCTGGCGAGATGCTCGCGATGGCAGCAATATAGATAATAGCCGACCATCCGAATTCCTTCCATATATCCGACGCGATCACGATCCCCCAGAAATATTGCGGCTCGCTCAGGTAGAAGATCGGTTCCTTGATCAACCCCAGCCCCATCAGCACATCGTTCACGACTCCGACGTCCGACAGCCAGGAGATGAGGATGCCTCCGAGAATAACCCAGGACAGGAAGTGCGGCAGATAAGTAATCGTCTGCACGATCCGGTTGAACCTTAAGGAGCGAAGCTCGTTCAGAAAGAGCGCGAACAGGATCGGAATGGGAAAGCCGATGATGAGCTTCAAGAGACTAATGCCGAGCGTATTCCGGATGACCTTGAGCATCATCTCGTCCTCGAAGATTGCCTGAAAATGCCCCCAACCCGCCCAAGGCGCGTTCTTGATCTCTCCGATTCCGATGTACTCCTTGAACGCGATGACGATTCCGTACATCGGCGCGTAGTGGAACAGGAGCATCCAGGCGACGCCTAGCAGCGCCATGACCTGCAAATACCGCTGGCCGTAAAATTTCCGCAGCAGACTCGTCCTATTTCTGTTGTCAGGCTTCCGCGTCGGGACTTGAACTTCCGCGTTGGCTTCCATAACGGCCACAACTCCTCGCAAGCTTATAAACACTTTCTTTTCCGAGTATAAACAGTTCCTCTCGAAAGCATAAGGCTTCAAATTTCGTTGAAGGTTGCATTTTTTCAGGTGGAGAGGGTGCAATGTTATCAGCATAAGAAATTAGTATATGCAGAGGTAAACGATAGAACCTAAAACGGTCTGGCAGACCGTTAGATGCCGCCTCCCGGCGGATTCCACCCCTTTAACGGTCTGGCAGACCGTTAAACACCGCCTCCCGGCGGATTCCGACCCGTGAACGGTCTGGCAGACCCTTAGACGCCGCCTCCCGGCGGATTCCGACCCTTTAAACGGTCTGGCAGACCGTTAGACGCCGCCTCCCGGCGGATTCCGACCCTTTAAACGGTCTGGCAGACCGTTAGACGCCGCCTCCCGGCGGATTCCGACCCTTTAACGGTCTGGCAGACCGTTAGATGCCGCCTCCGCATGTGGTCGACCGACCGCCGTCATGCGTATTGTGCCTGAAAAATGGCGAAAGAGCATGTTCCCCCGTAATTAGAAGGAGCACGCCCTTTCGATTCCGTAGATTATTCGGTTATTATCTGCTAGTAGAACGCTCTGCTAAGACGCGTTCAGGCCTTCTTTTCCCGCCGTGTGGACTTTGCGCTTCTTGGCCGGAATCCGCAGAAGCACGGTCGTGCCTGCGCCGCGCCTGCTGAAGATGGAGACGCCGTATTCGGGCCCGTATTGCAGCTTGATGCGCTGATCGATATTCCGGATTCCGTAGCCGGTCTCGCTCTCGGTCTCGCTCGGAGGATTCAGAATGTCCCTGATTTTCCACGGCGGCATTCCCAGGCCGTCGTCGATAATCCGGTAATGGATTTCCTCCCCCTCCTTGCGCACGGCAACGCGGATATGAATGCGATCCCCTGACCAAGCATGCTTAAGCACATTCTCGATGAACGGCTGCAGAATGATCTTGATCGTCTCGTAAGGCCATACGGCTACGTCGACGTCCAACAGCACTTCCAGGCGATTGCCGTATTTGACCTTCTGGATGTCCAAATACGCGTTCGACTGCTCGATCTCGGACGAGATCGGAATAAGCGTGCGGCCGGAATTGAGCGTCAGCCGGTAAAACTTCCCGAGCTGCACGACCATCTTCTGCAGCTTCTCGTTCTCCCCGAACTTGGCCAGACGGTTGATCGAGGACAGCGTATTGTACAGAAAATGGGGATTGATCTGCAGCTGAAGCATCTCCAGCTCCGCTTCCTTCTTCTGCAGCTGCGTTAAGTACACCTTGTTGATCAACGCCCCGACGTCCTCGCCCATTCCGTTCAGGGCGGTGGCAATCTGGGAAAACTCGTCCTTGCCTTTATAGGCGATGCGCTTGTGGAGATCGCCTTCGCGGAACGCGTTGAGCACCGATACGAACTTCGTGATCCGCTTGGAGAAGTACCGGGAGATGAACACGCCGGCGAACGTGAACAGGAAGAAGCAGAGAACGCAGATGCCGATGATGAACGTCGTCACCTTCTTCGCTTCCTGCGCGATAATCGTCACCGGGACGCGCGCGACGATCGTCCACCCTTGCCGCTGCATTTTCTCCTCAATCGTAATATAGCGATTATCCTCAGCCTCAGGCTGCTCGACCATCGATTCGGGAACTCCCGAAGAATACATCACATTGCCGGCCGAGTTTTTCACGAGCAGCATGCTGCCTTCCCCGAGCTTCTCGAAGTCGACGCTCTCGAACAGTTCCTTCAAGGCTACGCTGAACCGCATCATGCCGAGTTCTTCGAGCTCAAGCGGATTCGAAGTGTCGACCAGCCGCCGAATGAGCGAGATTCGGCCCTCCTCCGCATCCTCCTCCGCCTGCATCCACATCATCGTCATGCCGTACAGCTCTTCAGGAAAGTCCACGTACCAGGGTTTGTCCTCGATCCGTTTCATATGATAGATATTGTACGTCTGCTCGGGATATACCTCGTTCACGGTCTGATTGTGCACGTATACGCTCAACCGCTGATTGAACCCGATTGACCGGGAGGCGCTCTCCAGCTTCGGAATAATGATCTGCCTCATTCGGTAATCGTTCGCCCTTCCGGTCTCTATCGCGCGCAAATTTTGCACGAGATTGTAATCGTCGTACAGCATGGACGAAATACGGGTCAGATCGTCCGTTCTGTACGCGACGTTGTCCCGAATTTGCAGCACCGTTCCCTGAATGTTCGTCCGGGTCTGCTTGCGCATGGACGAATCGTACATGGAATGCGAGACGTATCCGTTGACCGATACGAGGATCACGATAAATATCATATAGGAGATCATCAGCTTGTATCCGATCGGAATATAGCCGAGCCTCTTTCTTTTCTTCGGAATACGCATCGCCGGCGACCTCCATCATTGCTCCCGCTTGCGGTACTCGAGCGGCGTCATGCCGAACTTATCCTTGAACTGCCTGCTGAAGTACGGCAGATAGCGATAGCCTACCTGGTCGGCCACTTCGTAGATTTTGATACCCGGCTCCTTGAGCAGCTCGCACGCCCGCTCCATCCTCAATTGAACGAGCAATTCGTTGAACGTATGCCCGGACTTCTCCTTGATCAGGTATCCGAAATAGCTCGGCGAGAACGGAAAATGCTTCGCGAAATCCTTCAGCGTAATATTCTCGCTCATCCGCTCTTTAATCATATTAATAACGCCGCGAATGAACTTGCCGTTGGCTGAGTTGTTCTTATCGTGCAGCTTCTCCGATATTTCGTAGATGCGGTGGACGAGCCAGGAGCGAATATCGTTAACGGTTTCGAATTGCAGCAGCACATCCAGATTTTGCAGCTCGATATCGAGCAGCTCGAACAAATTCTCATTGGCAAGGCTCAGCCGCTGCTCCAGGTTCCAAATGATATAATTGGACAGATTCAGCACCGTGAACTTGGAGCGCAGACTAGACAACGATTGGAACAGGTTCTCGAATTCGTCGTAGATGCGCACGAGATTGTACTCCTGCATCGCCTTGAACAGCGCTTCCATGCGGGCGTCCAGCGTCCGCGCGTCCAGCATCTCGGGCTCCCGCCGCACTTCCTCGTACTTGATGACCGTCCCCTTGCCCAGAAACATTTTCCCTTCCACCGCTTCGATCGCTTGCTGGTACGAGGAATGGAGCCTGGCCAGCGCATGTACCGGCTCGCCCGCTCCGGTCGTGACGGAGATCGGCAGCCGCCTTCTAATCGAATCGTACACCGACTGGAGCGCCTTGTCGAAGCCGTTCTCCTCCAGCACGAGCGCGATTCTCGTCGTGCTCAGCTTGCAGTACGGCACGTTCCCCTTGCCTTCGAGCGCGGCGTTGACCTGCTCCAGGAAAATTCGCGACATCTCCAGCTGCGCGTTCGGAGTCTCCGCATACTCCCAGGCCAGCTTATCCATCTCCATCACGGCCACGCGAACGGGCCAGGCCAGCTTATTGAGTCCGTATGCGGCCAATTGCTTGGGCCAATCCGCGCCGCCCTCGCCGGTGTCTCCTTCGAACAGACGCACGAGCAGGTTGCTCTTGGCGATCGGAATCATCCTCTGGTAGGACTCCTCGACCTCTCGCTGCTTGCCGGCTTCTTCGAGATCGTGCTTCACCTTCTTCAGCGTCGCGACCAGCTCGGCGTCTTCCATCGGCTTCAGCACGTAATTGTACGCCTTTAACGATAGAGCCTGCTGCACGTAGCTGAACTCCTGATAACCGCTGACGAAAATAACGCGAAGATTCGGCGACCGCTCCAACGCTGATCTGGCCAACTCCAGTCCCGACATATACGGCATATTGACATCGCTTACGAGAATGTCGATCGGACGGCTCTCGATGATGTCTTTGGCGGACAGGGCGTTGTTGGCGGCTCCCGCCACCTCCATGCCCAGCTCCTCCCAAGGAATAAACCTTTGCATCCCCTCGAGATCCAACTCCTCGTCGTCCACCAGCAGTACCTGATACATGCGCGTCCCCCCTATTTTTCCGTCCTCCGGTTATGCGTGGTTATGCGTGGTTATGCCTGGTTATGCCAGATTACTCCTCTTCAAGCTTCTGCAAATTCCAATGCCATCTGTCCGTAATGTAGTCCAGATAGATCTGGAACCCGATCTCCATCGACTGTTCGTGCGCATTGTCGAGAATCTTGTCGACCTCTCCGTCCGACATGCCGAATACAGCGTCCGCCCGGGCCTTCAGCCAGATCTCCTTGACTCTGCGGTGAATCGAACCCACGTCGGTATCGGGCATCGGATGAAGGTTGATAAACGGCGTTGCGTCCCCCTGGGAATTCCATGTAATCTTTTTCTGCCAATAGGTGGCCCAGTTCTGCCTCTCCTCCGGCAGCGTCTCTTCGAACTCGCTCTTCGTCTTATCGAGGAAGGTCGTGTTGCCCGCCCAGATCATATCCCCGGATACGGATTGGATTTTGGCGAGCCCTTCCGGGTCCTCGCTGTATTTGGCCGTAAAAGCGGGCGTGATGCCGTCCTCCTTGAAGCCGTTCCAGTAGCCGTCCGGTCCCGGTGGTCCCCACATCTGCACGGAAGATCCTTCGGGTCCCGTCATCCAGTCCAGCATCGCGAAGATCGCTTCCGGATTGGCTGCGCTCGTCGTAATCGCAGAGACGTTCCAGCCGAGCAAGTTGTACGTTCCCGGATAAATCTTGCTCTTGTCCAAGCCGCTCCTGTAGATCGGTTCGATGAAAAAATAACCGTCGCCGGGATCTTTGCTGGAAAGCTCCGCGTTGGCCGGCATAGCCAGCTTGACCGGGTCGGCTCCAGCGTATACGGCCACATATCCGCTCATCAGCTTCTCGGCGATCTGTTCCTCCGTCTGGGTGAATGCGTCCTGCGTCATCAAGCCTTCCCGCATCAGCTTGGCGACGTACTTGGCCGAATCGCGGAACCCTTGGTCCTTGTAAATCGAAGTCATTCTGTCCCCGGTCACGACCGCATAGTAGCGAGTGAAGCTGAAATTGTCCTCCTTGAACGCCGAAAACAATTGATCGATGCCTTGCCCTTCTTTGGCAAGACCCGTCTCGAACGGCACGACGTTCGGATAATTCTCCTTCACCCGTCTCAAGTACAGATACAGGTCGTCCGTCGTCTCCAGCTTCGGCGACCCGAGCTCCCTGTAGATTTTCTTGTTGACCACGTAACCCGCGTTGCCGTAAGGACGATCCGTATAATAATTGGGGAAATAATAAATTTTACCGTCTGAAGAACGCAGCAGATTCAAAGTTTTCGTCCCCGCCCATGTTCTTAAATTCGGATACTTCTCGATATAATCGTCCAGCGGAACGAGCAGCCCGGCTTGGCGAAGACGCTCCAGGTCGGCGTCTCTCTGTCCCCAGATCAGATCCGGCAGCTTCCTGCTCGCGATCATCTTCTGCAGCTTCTGAGTGCCGTTTCCTTCGGGGCTGATTCCCTGCACATGAATTTTCTTGTTTTCTTGAATCCATTTCGAAGAGGGATCTCCTCCCCACTTCGGCATGTTGTAGTAGCTGTAATGCGCGTAAAAGGATACGTTAAGCGGTTCCTTCCCCAACTCGTATATGTCGCTCCATGGCCCTTCGGCCGCCGGCGGATCGACTCTTTCTGACGAAGGTTGGAGTGGGGCCGGCGGATCGGATACAAGCTGCGTATCGCATGCCGCCAACGATAGCGCAATGAGCAGCGCCCCGGTTCTCCGAACGATTTGCCTTCCGACATTCCACATCTCGTTTCCCCCATTGCGGCGCATGTGCGGGGAAGGTTTCTTCCCCCTAAACATCCTGCTGTGATATAGAATAACAGAAACAGAGATATCCCCGAGGGGGGAATTTCTATCCTCGGGGGTACCTCTTCTCTACTGCGATGGTTTAACTCTGACCCGTCCGGCGATCAGCTTCCAAGAATCTTCTTGTTCTCAAGCCATCTTTCCGTTCTCCAGTCGAGCAGCTTCTGATAGTTGAGCTTCTGAGCTTTGTCTTCCGCAGCGTCGAGAATTCTGTCGACATCCGCGTCGCTCTTGGCCGTAGCCGTCTCGGAGAGAATTTGCAGGAACAGATCGAGCGTGTTTTGTCTGATATCTCCCAGCTCGCCGTCCGCAGGCGGCTCCAGGTTGTTGCGGAATTCGGTAATGTCGTTGGACGAAGGCCACGTAATATCGCGCTGCCAGCGAGCTGCCCAGTTCTGATTCTCAAGCGGCTGCGTATCTTCGTATTTCGCTTTCGCTTTGTCGATGTAGGAGCTGTTGCCCGCGATCATGACAGGGTCGTTCTTCGCTTGGATGTCCGCAACTTCGACAGCATCGTAGTTCGCCGTGAAGTTCGGGTATTCGTTCTCGTCCAATCCGTCCCAGTTGCCGTCCGGCCCCGGAGCGCCGAAGAATTGAACCGACATGCCTTCCGGACCGGTGATCCAGTCGAGGAACGCGAAGATTTTCTCCGGATCTTTGGCCGCTTTCGTAATCACGCTGACGTTCCAGCCCAGAGCGTCGTAGCCTCCTGCATAGATTTTCTTCGGATCAAGTCCCGCTTTGGCAAGCGGCCAGATCATGAAGTAACCTGCGTTCGGATCGGATTTCTTCAGCTCCATGTCGCCTTGCATGCCCCAAGTCGTTACGCCGGAGCCTGCATAGATCGCTACGCGACCGGTCAAAATTTTCTCTTGAACCTTACCTCTATCTTGCGTAAACATGTCTTGGGAAATCAGTTTTTCGCGATACAGCTTGGATACGAACTTTTGGGATTCGCGGAAAGCCGGATCCGTAAAGACGGAAGTCAGCTTGTCGCCTTCCGGAGCGGCCAGCAGCGCCGCTCCCAGCGATTGATACAGCGCGCCTTCCTTGAAGCCGGCGTAGATCAAGCCGATGCCTTGCGCGTCTTGCGTGCGGTCCGGCTCGAACGGAATGATCTCTTCGCCGTATTTGGCTTTAACCGCTACCAGGTAGCTGTACAGATCGTCCATCGTCACAAGCGGCGGGGAACCGAGTTCCTCGTAGATTTTCTTGTTGACGACGTAACCCGCCGTACTTGTCGGATGATCCGTGTACCAGTTCGGGAACTTGTACAGCTTGCCGTCCGGAGCGCGAAGAATGTCCAAGTACTTCTTGTCGAAGTACTTCTTCAGGTTCGGATACTTATCCAGGTAGTCGTCGAACGCTACCAACTGACCCGCTTCGTACAGACGGTTGAGATCCGGGTGATACCGGTCCGTATAGATGAGATCGGGAAGTTCGCCGGAAGCCATCATCGTCGTCATCAGCTGAGCGTGGTTGCCTTTGGCTTGGATCGCCGTAATATTGGTTTGCTTGTTCTCTTTAAGATATTTCCAGAAAGGCACTTGCGTCATGTCCGCCGGGAAATCCAGCCAGCCATAGTGCGCATATGCGGAAAACGCGAGCGGTTCGGAGCCGAATACCCATCCTGCCGGCGCCTCTTCGCTGGCGCTCGGGCTGCTCTCCGCAGGTGTGCTGGCGCTGCTGCTGGGCGACGAGCTTGCTCCGCTGTTGGAGTTTTCCTTCTTGCTGCAGCCGGCAAGAATCACCGAAAGAAGCAGCACCGACGAAAGGATCAATAACGCCGGTTTTTTCAACTTCTTCATACTGATTTTACCCCTCTCATTTGGAAATCATTTATGTTCAAAGCGCCAAGGACGCTCCGAAACCGTTCTTCGGACTACTCTTTCAAGGAACCTACCATTACGCCTTTTACGAAATACTTCTGGACGAATGGGTAGACCATGATGATCGGCAGCGTAACGACCATGATCGTCGCGTTGATCAGCGCCTTCGAGGTCAGCGCCTTCTTCGCCATCAGCTCGGCCGTCTTGCCGTCGAACCCGGCCATTTGATCGGAGACGAGGTTGGCGTTCAGAAGCCGCCTGAGCACGGTCTGAACCGGCATTAGCTCTTCTTTGAAAATGTAGATCGTCGGCGTGAACCAGTCGTTCCAGTGGGCGACCGCCGTGAACAAGCCCAGCGTCGCGATGATCGGTCCAGAGAGCGGGAGCACGATCTTGAAGAACGTTCCCCAGTTGCCGCAGCCGTCGATCTGTGCCGATTCCTCCAACCCGGCCGGCAAGCTCTTGAAGAAGGTGCGGAAGATGATCATGTTCCACACGCTGATCATGAACGGAATGATGAAGACCAGGAAGTTGTTCATTAACCCGAGCGATTTGACGAGCAGGAAGCTTGGAACAAGTCCGCCTCCGAAATACATCGTGAAAATGAAGAACAGCATGTAGAACTTGCGCCCCATCAGGTACGGCTTCGTCAGGCCGTAAGCGAGCATCGCGGTCGCGAATACGGCGGTCACCGTGCCCACGATCGTACGGCTGATGGAGATGAAGAACGCGTTAAGCAGGTTCTTGTCGCTGAACACGACTTCGTAGTTGGCCGTCGTGAAGACTCTCGGCCAGATCGTAACTCCGCCCTTGGCCGTATCCAATCCTTCGTTGAAGGAAACGACCAGACCGTTCCAGAACGGGTAGATGCAAGTCAGCGATAATATCGTGAGAAAGGTATAGATGCAGATGATCATTAAGCGATCGCTATACCCGAGCCGTTTCATTCTCAACTTCGTTCTCCTCCTCGTATGTTCTGTCTCTTACCACAGACTGTTGCCCGATCTGCGAGCCAAGTAGTTAGCCGTCGTCAGGAGACCGATGCTGACCAGAGCCTTGAACAAACCGACCGCGACCGCATACGAGTATTTCTGATTCTGTAAGCCGACCCTATATACATAGGTATCTATTACGTCCGATACGGGCCTGAGCCCCGGATCCTGAGCGAGAATCAGGATATCTTCGAAACCGGCGTTCAGGAAGCTGCCCATGGCGAGAATCATGAAGATGATGATGACCGGCATGATCGTCGGGATCGTAATCAAGTAGATCTGCTTGAATTTGCTGGCTCCGTCGATGTCCGCGGCCTCGTATAGATGCGGGTCGATCGCCGCGATCGCCGCGAGGTACACGATGGAGTTGAAGCCGATTTCCTTCCACACGTTTGTCGTAATCAGGATGCTCCAGAAATACTCGTGCATCGAGAGGAAGTGGATCGGTTCGTTGATCAGCCTCAGCTTCTGGAGCAAAATATTAATGCTTCCATTTTCCGTAGAAAGCAACGACATGACCAAGCCGCCGACGATAACCCACGACATGAAGTGAGGCAAGTACGTAATCGTCTGAACGACGCGCTTGAACGCCATATGGCGCACTTCGTTCAGCAGCAGCGCCAGTATGATGGGCGCCGGGAATCCGATCGCGAATTTCAGCACGCTGATGATCAGCGTATTGCGCAGAAGCGTATCGAAATCGGGAGCATTAAAGAAAGCTTCGAAATGCTTGAATCCGACCCACGGATTGTCGAAAATTCTTGCTCCCGTGAAAACGTTGTAATCCATGAACGCGGTTAACACGCCGTACATCGGGATGTAGGAAAACACGAAAATGAGCAGCAGTCCGGGCCAAACCATCAACTGGACGTCCAACTGCTTGAGGAGCCGGGATAACCAGCTCTTCTTTCCGACTAAGCCCGGGTCCGGCGGCGTTGCCGAGTAAGGCTGTTTCGTCATGGCTTGCGTCATGCATATCCTCCTAGTTCGATCAGTTTGTCTCTTGCTTCCAACCTCTTTCGAACCTGTTTCATTCAAGTTCCTTCCGGTCGCCAGCTACGTTTACATTCTACCGTCGGGTAAAAGTTAAAACGATATAACAAAACCCCGATTGTTTACACTTAGCCACGATTTTGATAAAAAAAGAGGCCGATCGGAAAATCCGATCGACCTCTTCCTGTATTATCCGCTATTCCGCACTCGTAACTTCATGCAAACCTGTAGTACAACAGCAGGAAAGTCGCCAGCACAAGCAGGAAATTCAAAGCCACGAACACGATCCGCTCAAGCTTCGTCTTATGCATCTCCACGGGAGGCTTGTAGAAGCTCACCCCTTCGATAATAAACAACACGAGCACGATATGGATCATAAAATGGCCGACGATCTCGACGTAGCCGAACAGCATCGTCGTCATAATGAAGATCAGCGTGAGCACGATCGACAGCAGCCGATTCAAAATGCCAACGACGAGCAAGTAGCCGACGACGAATTCGATAAATGCGGCGAGCACGACGAACACCGCCGGATCGAAGCCGAAGGTAGGCACGTTGTGGTGCTCGATAATGTCCAGGCTCATCGCCGGGTAAATCCATTTCTCGACGGCCACCCAGCACAGGGACAAGCCCGTTCCCAGGTACAGCAGCGGAAAAGACCACTTCTGCAGCGGCGTGCGGTAAAATCCCAGCGCGGCGGCAATCGCGAGGTAGAAGCCGTAGTCCAGCATGTGAAACAGGCCGTACTCGCCGACGTAATAGACGTACAGTCCGAACAACGCGACGGAAGCGAGCTTGACGGGGAGATGATGCGGGATGAGCAGCAGAACGATCGTCGCCCAGATGGTCAGCTCCAGCGACCCTTCCGGGGAAGCGAATTCGGGAGCGAACAGCCCGCCCTCCAGAAGCGCCCACAGCAACGCGGCCGCCGTGCCATACTGCAAAATCAGGAACGACCACGGCCTCAGCTTCTCGACCCCTTCGTCCAGCTTGCCGAGCGCGCTTATTTTCATAATCGAGGGCAGCAGCTGCGTCAGCGCGGCGAGCAGCAGAGCGACCGCCAGCGCCGTGCCCGCGAACACGGGAGACAGCACATTGTCCAACGTTTCCTTGACCGGGGTGACGTCGGTAAACCATTTAACATGCGCGTAAGCGATCATCGATGATCCATTCTCCTGTCGTTAGTTCATTGTTTAAGCTGCAGCAGCATGCTGTCGAACAGATTTTAGCATGATGTAACCGTCTTCTCTAAAAATTATACTAAATAAGGGGGAGGGGGGCTAGCCTAACTCCGGGGTGAATTTTGTCGTTCTACCACATAATCGTCCGGTTATTCTTCGGATTCGCCCTCTCGATTAATATTGACACCCTCACAGATATCGAGTATAATTTATATTTATGTGAAGATGTAACCCTCTGATTTTTCTTCGTACGGGTAATATTCCTCCGTTTCCCCACACACATTCCTTATTTTCATCTAACGATCGGCTGCTGGAAGGAAACACGAATTCTCACTGGCGCGGCCACGGAGCCGCAAGAATGATAGAGAGGCAGGGCTATCGTTGTTTTCGTGATAGTGAATTCAGGAAGAATCGCGCGGTTGCGCTTCAATACACAAAGGGGCCGTTCCCCAAGCGCTGGCTTGGCGAACGGCCCCGTCCAATTTAAATCAGTGTCCTACGATCATCGGAGCTTCGGCGCCCGGCGCGGACTCGCCTTCCTGTCTCTGCGGCTTGCGCAGCAGCAAGCCCAGAGCGGCCCCCGCCACGGCAATGAAGATCAGAATGAAGAACGTATGCCCGAAAGCCTCGGCGAAGATCGGCAGATCCGGCGCCGGCTTCTGCTGCTTCGTCATCAGATCCTGCATTCTCGTCGTCGAAATCGTCGTCAGCACGGCGACCGCAAACGACATCATGACCTGCTGCGCCGCGTTTGTCAGAGACGTTACCCGGCCGACCAGGTTCAGCGGAGCCGATTGAATCAGGTGCGTATTAAGCGGCATCATGAACAGCCCCATCCCGGCTCCGAGCAATCCGAGCGGAAGCATGATCGCCAGCTTGCCGTCATCCGCCGAGATGTTGGACAGCAGCAAGGCCGCGACCGTCGTAATGGCCATCCCGACGATAACGAGCGGGCGCGCTCCGAAGCGGTCGGACAGCTTGCCGCCGATCGGCATGAACAGCCCGGAAGCAAGCGCCTGCGGAAGCATCATCAGGCCGGCTTCCATCGGCGAATATCCCTTGGCCTGCTGCAGGAACAGCGGCACGAGGAACAGCGTTCCGAACAGCGCGATCTGCGACACCCATTGCACGATGATCCCTTTGGTGAAGTTGCCCGAACGGAAGACGCGAAGCTCGAGCAGCGGATTCTGCTTGCGCAGCTCGACGATGATGAACAGAACGAGGGCGATAACTCCGATACTGACTCCGATGACAGTCGGAAGCTCGGTCCAAGTCGACTTTCCGGTCATCGGGTCGATGCCGCCTTCGGATACGCCGTAGACGAGCGCGGCGAACGCGAGCGGACCGAGAATCATGCCGAGCCGGTCGAGCGAAGCGACCGCTTGGCGGCCGATATTCGGGAGCGTGCGGATGCCGAGCATAATTCCGATCACGCCGATCGGAAGATTGATCAGGAAGATCCAATCCCAGCTGTAGTATTCGACGAACCAGCCCGCCAACACGGGACCGAGCGCGGGAGCCAGCAGGATCGGGACCCCCATCATGCCCATGACCGTTCCGACCTTGTTCGGAGGAGCGAGACGGTAGATGAACGCCATCGAGATCGGTACGACTACGCCGCCGCCGATTCCCTGCACGATCCGGAACGCGATCAACAGCTCGACGCTCGTCGCCAGCGCGCATAGCAGCGAGCCGATCGTGAACAGTCCGATCGAGATCAGGAACACCCGCTTCGCGCCGAAGCGGTCCGACAACCAGCCCGCCAGAGGAATGACGGCCGCCTGTGCGAGCGCGTAACCGATAACCGTCCACTGCACGAGCGTGAGATTAGGCAAATTAAACTCTTCTTGAAGCTTGGGCAGCGCGACGTTAACGGCCGTTCCGTCCAAAATAACCATGAAAATGCCGATGATGATGGCGACCAGCGGTCCGAGAATGCCGCGCATCGAGATCGCGTTATCCTCCGATGCCTGCGCATTTGGGGATGACATATAAAACCTCCTATCCGAATGGGAGAGGCTTCCTTTGCGCGTTCTCTCTCTTCCATTGACCGCCGGGGAACGCGACGGTACAATAGAGTTATCCGGACGCTGCAACGAAAACCTGCGTTCTGAGCGGACAATTGTCCGCTTTACTTCGATGTTACCGGACAAATGTCCGGTTGTCAACATGTGGAAAGCGAACTTCTATCGATTGCGAGGTGGCGCATCGTGTCCGTCAGACGGGAACGCAGAGACGCGGTCGAGAATCGTCAGCTTATTCTCCAGACCGCTCACGAACTGTTCAGCGAATATGGCGTACAGCCAGTCAGCATGCACCAGATCGCCAAGACGGCCGGGATCGGACAAGCGACGCTCTACCGTAAATACGCCCACAAAGGCGATCTCTGCCTGGATATGCTGCACGAATACGGCGACAGGCTGATCAAAGAGATCGATCGATATTTGACAAGCAGCAGCGGCGCGCCGGCCTGGGAGCGGCTGTCGGGCGTTCTGGATTACTGGATCGACGCGATTGAAGACAAAGCCGAGCTGCTTCTCGAGACCGAAGCGAAGATGAACTGCGACGACGACCGGGGCAACTTCTTTCATTCTCCGATGTACCGTTTCTCCCGGGACAAAATCGCGGGGCTGCTGTCCGAAATCGCGGCGGAAGATCCGGCGACCGATTTCGATCCCGACTTCGCGGCCCATGCGATCATTTGCTCGATGTCCCCGGTAGGCTACTTTCAGATCAAGAAGGAGCGAGGCTATACCCGCGAGCAAATTAAGGAACATTATCGCCGGATGTTCGTACTGACGGCGAGAGCGTCGTCCGTACGCCGCCAGGCTTAGCACGCCGTACCCGCGCGAAAGGCCGAACTCCGGCAAGGCTGATTCTATGCCCGGGTTCGGCCTTTTTCATTTTTATGCCCCGAAGGTGCTCTTCTGGCGCTCGCGCGCCAGCTTCGCTCTCCGTTCGACCACGATGATCGCGGCCGTCACGACTTCGACGAGGAACACCGCGCCCAGCACGTCCATGATGACGTGTTGTTTCACGAACAAGGTGGACATAATGATAAGACTGGACATCCCGGTAATGAGCGTTACGTTCCATTTGTTGCGGAACGAACTCGTCCAGATCGCCCTCATTACCATGTAGCTGGAGAAGCAGTGAATGCTCGGGAAGCAGTTGTAGGGCTGATCCCGATTGTAAATGTACTTCATCAACAGCGAGAACGGATCGTCCCCGATGACCGGTGGACGCGCGACCGTCGTCTGGAATACCGAGTAGATCAAATAGCAGAGCAGCGCGCAGAGCGCGTAAGTCATCAGATTGCGGTAGTACACGTTGACGTCTTTCTTGAAGAAGTAGAACAAGCAGACGTAGATGTAGAAAATCCAGACCGAATACGGCAGAGCGAACCATTTGACGAACGGGATCGTCTCGTCCACCGCGGTCGCCAAGCTGTACACCTCTTGGTTTTCGATGTTGTTCGTTAAAGCGTACATCCATCCCAACACGGGAAACATCAGCATCAGCAGCAGCGGAGAGTACTTTTTCCAATCGATTCTTTTTATAAGGTTCACGCACTTACCCCCTGATCTATATTTATTGCGTCAACCGTCTATTCATGCTCAGGCAAGTGGCTCACGTAGCTGTTCGACAGCCGCAAAAGCTCCAACGCTCGATTATATTCGTCTTCCGTCGAGTCGGTCTCCGACGGCTGTTCCCCGTCGAACGGATAGCTGACCCCGTCTTCGTAGCCCAGTCCCGGAACAAAAATTCCTCTGCCGTTCACGAAGGAGCCGGAAGGCAAATAATATCTTTGCGGCAGCACGTTGTCGGTATGGTTGAGCAAATCCTGTCCGAAGTGGATATGCCCTTTCAGCGAAATCCCGAGAAGATTCGCCAGCGTCGGGAAGACGTCCACCTGTCCTCCCGTTTGAGGAAACACTTGCGGTTGCGTCACTCCCGGGGCGGCAATAATAAGCGGGATGTTCAGCATTTCGGAGAAACCGTAATCGTGTCCGTATAGTTCTTTCATCAGCTTTTTCTCGTGATCGGTAAGCGAGTAGATCGGCAATCCCAGATGGTCCCCGTACACGATCAGTAACGTATCGTCCCACAGGCCGATCTCCTTCAGCTTCTCGATGAACTGGCCGACAGCATAATCCGTATAGTTCTGAGCCTGGATATAGTCGCCGACGAGCGTGTCCCGATAGCGGTCGGGCAGCTCGAAGCGGACTTTGCGTTCCGGCATGTTGAACGGATGGTGAGAAGACATCGAGATGACTTGCGCGTAAAACGGTTGGCCGGATTGGCTCATTTTCAGCAGCTCGTCGGCGGTCTTCTCGTACAGAATTTCATCCGACGGACCGAAGAACACCATATCGTCGTCTCCGAAAAATCCGGCGTCGTAATAACGGTCGAATCCGAGGCCTTTGTACAGCTCCTTACGGTTCCAGAATTGGACGTCGTTCGTATGGAACGTTGCCGTCTGGTAGCCGCGCTCCGCGAATTTTTTTGGCATGCTCGGCAGATCCAAGCCGCCGTATTCCTGCGCCGCCGCCCCATGCTGGGGAATATAGAAGGAGGTGTTGACGACGAATTCCGCATCCGACGTATTTCCTTGACCGACCTGCTGGTAGAAGCGCGGGAAGTAAAAGTTCTCCTTAGCCAGCCCGTTCAAGACAGGCGTCACTTCCTTGCCGTCGACTTGGCGGTCGATGAGGAAGGTCTGGGTCGCTTCGAGCTGGAGCACGATCACATTCTTCCCTTCCGCCGCACCCCAGTAGAGGGGGACGGCGGGCTCCTCGATGCCTTTCAGGGCGGCGATCGCCTCTTCGGTCACCTTGCTCGGATCCTCGATCTCCTGGGTGGCGCTGGCGATGACCGCATAAGCTTCGTAGTTCAGAATCCCCATGTTTTCGGCTTGCTTCAACTCGTTGATGCTGTCGCTGTGAGTCCATACCGTTGCGACGCTGCCTACGAGCGAGACGGCGAACACCGCAGAGACCAGCGCTCCGGACTCCCTCTTGGCAAGCGACTTGGCCCAGCTTCTGAATCTGCGGCTGACGTACAGCAGCAGTAGCACGACAATATCGGTATAGATGAACAGAAAATAAGGATGCAGCAGGGAGAAGACGCTCCCCTTCACTTCCGTTACCTGGTTCACTTGTTTAAGCGCATGATAGGTCACGATAACGCCGAAATATTTGTAGTACATAATGACGGCGAAGTAGATCGACGTAACAAGAATGTCCACCGTCAAGTAGACGCCCAGCTTCCGTTTCGGCGCGAACCACTCGATCAGGCAGAACAGGATCCAAATGGAAGGAATGCCTGTCGCCAGTTGAAGCCAGATCGAAGCCCCGTCGAATACGACGAGCCGAGCCAGAAGGATTTTGAGCACCATTATGAGAGAGAAAAATACGAATGGCTTGGACAGCCACTCTCTCCATTTTGAAGCTTCCATTTCCATTCACCCCCGAACCCTACTTATTATACAAAATGTTAACTGAGCGTTAAAGCCTTACATGCAGGAAGATTACCTAAAGGTTGGCTAAAGAAATTCGCTTCGCGTATAATGCAAGCATAAACTTCGAAAGGGGTACTCCCCATGGCCATTTCCTACACCAGATCCTATGATCATATTTTGGACGACTTGTCCCGGGCTCTAACGACGGTACCGCAGTTTTACGAAGCGTTCGAAATGGAAGAAACCGATTGGCAAGACCTGAGCAAGGACGAGCGCGAAGTGTGCGTCCGCACGCTCGCCGACGATCTGTTCTATCTGCTCGGGTCGGAGCCTTCGGCGGAAGTCGGGCTCGGTACGGCGGAATACGACTCCGGCCACGCGATCATCAAGATCACGGCGGACGCCCAGCTTGTGCACGTCATCTCTTTGCGCGAATAAGGGCGTAGCTTTCCCTGATCTTGCCGAATTGGAACGCCAGGTAGATGAAGAACAGCGTCAATACCGCACCGATGCCGACGACCGAATAGTTGACGGGCACTTCCATCTTCCTGAGCGTCAAGTACAGGAACAGGCCCACGACCGTCAGCGCGTTCTCCACGAAGTTCTGAACCGCGATCGTTCTTCCGGGGCCGACGAGGGCTTTGCCCTCCTCCTGCAGCATCGTGTTCAGCGGGATGAGGAAAATGCCGCCCATGACGCCGGTCACGAACAGAAGCGACACCGTCAGCCACAGCTCGTTCGTGAAGTTCGCGGCCATAACCGTGCCGACCATCGCGATGCCGTAGAAGAATCCGCGGTACAGCCTTCCTTCGGGCACCAACCTCGGCGTCAGCCAGGCGCTGGCCACGACTCCGAGCGCCGTCACGCCGATGATCATCGATTGCTGGTCGGTGTCCGCGATGCCGAGGTTAAGCGGCAGCCAGGCGATCAGAGCGATCCGCAGCACGGACGCCGTCAGCCAGAACGCTCCCGTGCCGATCAGCGAGAAGCGGCTCCGGCGGTTGCGGAACAGCTTCGCCGCGTCGCGGAAAAACTGTCCGGAAGCCGTCCGGTAGCGAATGTCGGGATTGCCGGGTTTGACCGGCACGAGAAACGTCATGGCCAGCGACAGCAAATAAATGAACAGACAAACGAGAATAGCCGGCAGATCGGAGCGGGCGGCCAGGAAACCTCCCGCGACCGTGCCGAGCAGAATCGCGAGAATCGTCGAGCCTTCGACCTGGGCGTTGGCCTTCAGCAGCTCTCCCTCCGACTTCGTCAGCTCCGACAATATTCCGTATTTGCCCGGCGAGTACACGACGGCTCCCACGCCCACGAAGAAGTAACAGAGCGCCGGAGGCACCCCGAGGAGCAGCAACGTAATGCCGGTCGCCTTCATCGCGTTGCCGAGGAGCAGCACGTGAGACTTCGCCTTCTTGTCGGCGAACGCTCCGACGAGGGGCGCGAGCACGACGTAAGCGACGAGAAACGCCATTTGTATGTAAGTGACCATGCCGTCCGGGTCCGAGGCGCCTTCCCGCTTCACGAGGCCTACGATAAGGAAGAAATTCAAATTGTCCGCGAACGCGCTTAGAAATTGAGTCCATACGACCGCGTTAAGCGGTTTTATTTTTCTGAAAGAAGCAAACAAAATTTTCCACCCTTTCGTATCAGCCCCCTTATTATACTCCTTCCCCCTCGATTGACAACAACAAGAAACGGAAGCTATCATGAATTGAAATGAGAATCATAATCAGATACGCGACAGGGATGGGATGAGAATGGATCTTTCGCTGTTCGAGGAACACTTCCATATTTCCGCGAGCGGCTGCGAGCACCCGCTGCTATCCGTTCCGGCCGCGGAATTGCTGGACGAGAAGCGGATGCGGCAGGCGCTGGAGGTGGGCTCCGCCCTAATCAAGGGCGTCGGCCTGGAGGTGGCCGTGTCGTTCATCGGCATCGCCTTCTTCGGCCTTGCGGCCACCAAGCAGATCGTCATGTCCCAATACGGCAAAATTCTCGACCTCTCGCTCGATAACTTGACCGTTCAGCTCGAAGCGCACGACGATCATGCGCACGTGGTGTTCAAGTACAACGAATTGAAATGGACGGACCTTCCTTCCGAAGGACGGGAAGAAGCCATTCGCGGCGAATGGACCCGCTACTTCGGGGAAACGATGAATCCGCTGATCGAGGCGGCGGCGCAAGCGGCGGGATTAAAACCCGCGATCGTCTGGAATCAGTATGGAGCGCGGATCGCTTACGTCATGGAGTACCTCCGGGGGATCGTACCGGAAGGAGCGCTGAGACGAACGATGGAGGACGACTATCTCCTGCTCGCCGGCATGCCGGGAGAGACGTTTAATCGCCGCAAAAATCCGTACGTCCATACCCCGGTCTATATCGACAGTCCGTACGAGCCCGGCGGCCAAATGATGATCCGCTCGGCTTGCTGTATGTACTATAAACGAGAAAACGGAACGAAATGTTACACTTGCCCGATTCTCAAGGAAAAGGACAGGGCGGAAATGAAGCTGCTGATCGAAGCCCGAATCAAAGAGCAATCCGCGTAAACGCGACGGATTTGTCATAACAAGCGTTGGAGCCCTCCGAATGACGGAAGGCTCCTTTTGTTTGCCTCCGCATCGCCCATGATCGACTAGGTCCGCAGACGCGGTTCGAACGCCCCCTTACTGGTTCTATTAGCTCATACGCCATCTCGGCTTTATCCGCATCGATCGCTCCGGCCGGGATTGCGCACCTCAAGACCTACGTAAAAACGCAACTTAAGACCGCAACCGCCCTTTCCCACATTAGTCTCCTCGGCGGTTCCCAACCCGATCCCGATTATGGTTAGCTTATTAGGGTGCCTTACAGGCAAATCAGAAACGGGAGGATTTTCATGCGTCGTTTTACATTTTTCGCTATCCTTATCGCGCTTATAAGCACGGGAAGTTCGGCCTATGCGCAAGGAACAGGCAAAACCCCTTTTACCGACATTCGGGGACATTGGGCCGAGCAAACGATCGTGGACATGGTGTCCAAGGGCATACTGGACGGCTATCCGGACGGAACGTTCCGGCCCGACGCGCCCGTGAAAGTCGATCAATTCATCAAGATGCTCGTATTGTCCTATACCGACCTGCACCAGAACGGAGAGCGAAGCTGGAATTCCTCGTTCCTGCAAAGTCTGAGCGCGGAGAACCAGACGATTCTGAAGCAGGATTACCGCTATTTCGACTTCAAGCCGGCGACTACCGGGTATTGGGCCAAGCCCTACATCGACGTCGCCAGCGATCTGCACTTCCTGAACAGAAGCCGCTACAGCGACTTTCAGAACGATATGACGCGCGAGAACGTCGCGGAAGTGATCTACTATACGCTTCAGGAGACGGAGTTTCTGGAGGATTCGCAGTTCAGCCGTCAGTTGGCGCAGGCTTACGGAGACTTGATGAGCGCCTCGGAGCGGGAGCAGAAGTTCATCGCGGAAGCGCTGGTCAAAGGCATCATGCAGGGGTACCCGAACGGCTATTTCGGCGTCGGAGACAAAGTTACGCGGGCGCAATCCCTCGTTCTTCTGAATCGCTTAACGGAGAAGACAAACCGCATCTCCGTCACTTCGGGAGAGAAGAACGATCTCCAGCTCGCCGTTCCGACCGTCGGCGGAGGCACGCGGATCGTCGTATTCCCCGACCGGAGAATGCACGACGCTTACGAAGTTCTCAAACAAGCGGGGGCGCTGCGGGGCTCCAACCACGATCTGCTGGATACGAAGCTGAGACTGTTCAAGGACCAGAAGGAGAAGGACGCCGTCCTGTCCGCCTCGAATTCGGGCAAGACGCTCGAGGAGACGGCGCTGTGGCTCGATCCCCAATACAATACCTACGGCATAACGATCCGACTGCGCGAAGGGACGCTGGCGCGCAATCAGGAGGCGGTCGAGTCGTTCTCCAACTATTTGTTCGGCTACAACTCGGCGACGTTCCGCGAGCGATTCAACGACATATGCGTCAAAGTCGAATCCGGCGCCAAGGTCGCTTCTCAACAGCTCGAAATCGGAGATGATAAAGTCGACGTACTGGTCGATCTGACCGGCAAAACGGTCATCTTCTCCATCACGAAGAAAAGTGCGTAATCAAGAAAGCCAAGTCGCCCCGGACAGGGACGGCTTGGCTTTCTTCAATTCCGGGCATACCGTCTTCCGTCGCGGGCGGCGAAAGGCATGCCCTTCTCCGTCGACTAAGAACTTGGCGCCTCTATTCCCTTCAAACCTGAGTCGGAGCTCCCCCCTGCACGCTTGCAAGCAACCGTCCGATCTCGGCCTGCAAATCCTCCGGCTCGCTCGCGTAGTTATACATGCCGAGGAACGTCCCGGTCGCGCCCTGGTCCGAGCCGACCAGATTGTAAGCCGCCGTCATTTCTTCGGAGACCGGCACGTTCTTCGTGAACTGGCAGCCGAGCCAGAAGCGGGACATCAGCTTCTCCTCCATGGCCGACTGATACGCCTCTCCCATCGAAGCCCAGTTCCCCTGCCACTCGTCCGAAGGACGCCGCGACAAAATGTCCGCCAGCAGCCGCGCGCCGAACAGCGCGTCGTGCATCCCCTGGCCGACGCAAGGGTCCTTGAAGGTAAGCGCGTCTCCTAGCAGCGCCCAGCCTTCTCCCATGCCGACGTACCAATCGTTGTCATAGCCGTGCAAGCCGCGGATCGGCTCGACGAACCGGGCGTTGCGGAAGCGCTCGGCAAGCGTCGTATGCCCGAAGCCCTCGTCGATCAGCTCGCGGAAGCCCGCTTCCGGATTCGCCTTGAAGCGGTCTAAGCGGGCAATGTCGTTAAGCGGGAACATCCCTCCGACGACGAACTGGCCATCGCTCGTCGGGAAAACGATAGCCAGCTTATCCCCGTTTTTGTGGAACTCCACATGCGTCTCCCCTTCTTGCCGGAAGTCCGACAAGTAGGCCACGTAAGAAGCGAAATCCGTCGGAAGGGAAATTTTGCGCTCGCTTCCGACCCATTCCCTGACTCTGGACAATCTTCCGTCCGCCCCTACGACAAGCTTGGCCTCGAATCTTTCCGTCTCACCCTGACCGTCCCTGCGCCTGCCTTCCACGCCCGCGATGGCCCCGTCAACCCGAATCAGCGACGTTACCTTGAAGCCTTCAACGGCCGTTACTCCCGGTTGTTGCTTCGCATGCTCGAACAAAATCCGGTCCAAATACTTCCGCCGCACGCATAGACAGCCTTGAATCCCGTTCGTCTCGGGGAACAGTCCGTCGATGACCGCTCCGTCGAATTGAATCCGCCCTCTGCGATAGAGGGGAGTGTCCGTCTCCAGCACGGCCTCCAGCACTCCCATCTCCTGCAGTATTCCAAGCGAGTTGCTGAACATATTGTGCGTGGACAACGTGTCGCTCGGAAAGGTCGCCCGATCCAGCAGCAGAACCTGGTATCCTGCCTTGGCCAAATAATACGCGAGAGAAGCCCCCGCCACGCGGGCGCCTACCACGATCGCATCGAAACTCATCGTCATCTCCCCTGTCCTTCCGCCCCATCGCGGGCGGAAATGATCTCCCCCCATCGTATCCCCGGTCTCTGTCATATGACCAGTTACCGCGGTCACTAAGTCGGTCATGGGCGGCTGGGCGGCCTTCGGGCGCAAAAAAAAAGAGAGACCCTCGACGAAAATCGTCGAGAATCTCTCTTGCGGCGCATTAAGCCTTACAGCTTAACTACGTTTTCCGCTTGCGGTCCGCGGTTGCCTTGAACCACGTTGAATTGAACGCGTTGGCCTTCGTCCAAAGTCTTGAAGCCTTCGCCCGTGATCGCGCTGAAGTGCACGAATACGTCGTTTCCGCCTTCAACTTCGATGAATCCGAAGCCTTTGTCAGCGTTGAACCATTTAACTGTACCCTCTTGCATGTATTTCACCTCCAAATTACAATTGCCTCATGAACTTTTTTATTCATACGAATAAAAAATCCACAGAACGGCAGGGTTAACTTCAAAATGATAACCCTTTCCATTTTGTGAATTCAGGTCACGATTTCGATAGTCCTTACTATAACAGGTTCCCATGCAAAAAGCAACTTATTCTTCTGTCAAAGCTTAGTATGTCCAACCTTCATGCGTTCATTCATCCGATGAGCAACGATTCGGCCCCGTCGATGTACGCTTTCGTTCCCGTGATCAGCGATGAGCGCGGAGAGGCCAGAAACAGCACCAGCTCGGCCACCTGCTCCGGCGTGCCCGGGCGATGCGCCAACGGATTCGAGCCTTCCGGATACTCCACCGGGATTTGCGCCGCCTCGGCTTCGGGCGTCTTGTTCGTATTCTCCCCGATATTCGTGCGGATAGCTCCCGGACAGATTGCATTGACCCGGATGCGATGCTCCGCCAGCTCCAGCGCGGCCATCTGCATCAGCGCGACCTGTCCCGCCTTGCTCGTACTGTAGGCGCTCGCCCCGATATTGGAGAAGATCCGGTTGCCGTTGACCGAGCTGGTGATAATCACGCTGCCTCCTTGCCGTTTCAGATGCGGAATGGCATGCTTCAGCGTCAAGAACGTCCCCTTCAGATTGATGTCCATCGTCCGGTCCCAATCCTCTTCGGTCAAATGCTCGATCGGCGTCCACGTTCCGTTAATGCCCGCATTCGCGAAAACAATATCCAATCGCCCCCAGCGCGAGGCCGCTCGTTCAATCGCGGAGCGGACGGAATCCGCCGACGCGACGTCCGCTTCCAAATCCAACGCCTCTCCTCCAGCCCGTTCGATTTCTTCGCGCACTCGTTTCGCCCGCTCCGAATCCCGGTCGACGACGCCGACTTTGGCCCCGTGGGCCGCCATTTTCAACGCCGCCCCCTTGCCGATGCCAGAGCCCCCTCCGGTTACGATTGCGACCTTCCCCTCGAGCTCCGCCATTTTCACACCTCCTTTGCTCGTATTGTTGCCAGCCCCAACCTGAATTACCCCGCTTTTCCCAACGAAAAACAAGAGGTTCGCGTCCGCCGCCCCATTCCCGCCAAACGTTTGTTTGAGCTATACTGGCAATAGAAACGGAGTTGAGCAGAATCATGACCGTAACAGAGAGCAAAGTCGTTCGCTCGGTTTGTCCTTTCGATTGTCCCGACACGTGCAGCTTGCACGTCACCCTGGAGAACAACGCCATTGTATCCATAGACGGCAATCCCGACCACCCGGTCACGCAGGGCGCGATCTGCAACAAAGTCCGGCACCTGCGCGAGCGCGTGTACCACCCCGACCGCGTGCTGCACCCGCTGCGCAGAACCGGTCCCAAGGGAACGCTGGAATTCGAACGCATCACCTGGGACGAAGCCTACGACGACGAGATCGTCTCCAGACTGAAGAACGCCATTGCCGCCAAAGGAGCGGAATCGATTCTTCCCTACAGCTTCTATGGAAATATGGGCATTCTGAACGCCGAAGGGATGGATCGGCGCTTCTTCCACCGGATCGGCGCCAGCCAGCTGGAGAGGACGATCTGCAACGCGGCCGGATCGGCGGGCTACGGCTATACGATGGGCGCTTCCGCGGGCACCGATCCCGAGACGACGGTTCATACGAGGTATGCCCTGATCTGGGGCTGCAATCTCGTATCGACCAACATGCATCAAGTGATGTACCTGACCGAAGCCCGCAGGCGCGGAGCGAAAATCGTCCACATCGACGTGCACCGCAACCGCACCTCGGCCTGGGCCGACGAGTTCGTGGGCATTCTCCCGGGGACCGACACGGCGCTGGCGCTCGGCATGATGCATGTGCTGATCAAAGAAAAGCTGACGGATGAGCGATTTATCGCCGAATATACGAAGGGATTCGAGGAGCTTGCCGTCCAAGCGGAGAAGTACCCGCCGGAGCGGGTCGCGGAAATTACCGGCGTTCCGGCGGATACGATCGTCAGGCTGGCCCGCGAATACGCGGGGACGACGCCGTCGTTCATTCGCATCGGCAACGGCCTTCAGCACCACGACAACGGCGGCATGGCGATCCGCACGATCGCGTGCCTGCCCGCCCTGATCGGCCAATGGGGCATTCCCGGCGGCGGAGCGATCAAGGGCAACAGCCATTATTCCTCGGTTAACGCCGTTAAGCTGGAACGGCCGGACCTGCTGCCCGACCGCAACGTCCGTTCCATCAGCATGAACCGGCTCGGCGAAGCGCTGCTCGCGTCGGAGCCGTCCGTCGACGTGCTGTTCGTCTACAACAGCAATCCCGCGGTCGTCGCGCCCGATCAGAATCGGGTGCGCCAAGGGCTGATGCGGGACGATCTGTTCACCGTGACGCACGATCTGTTCCTGACCGACACGTGCAAGTACGCCGATATCGTACTGCCCGCGACAAGCCATTTTGAAAACCTCGACTTGTTCGCTTCCTATTGGCATCTGTACTTGCAGCTTCACGAGCCGATTCTGGAGCCGATGGGCGAATGCAAGTCCAACTTCACGCTGTTCAAGGAGCTTGGCCTGCGCATGGGATTCGAGCCCGAAGTATTCGGCGTGACCGAGGAGCAGATGATTCGCGAGGCTCTGGATTACAGGAGCCCGTTCCTTGACGGTCTGACCTACGAGGAGCTGCAGCGGGAAGGTTACGTAAGAATGAAGCTGGATCGGCCTTCGCTCGTTCCGCAGCGGATTCCGACCCCTTCAGGGAAAATCGAGTTCTACTCCGAGCGGATGCTGCGCGCGGGATTGCCGCCCGTACCGGAATATTCGCCGCTGCGGGAGCCGGAGGAATATCCGCTGCTGCTCGTCACCGGGCCGAACCACAGCTTCATCAACTCCACGTTCGGCAATCAGGAGCGGCTGAAGAAGCTGGAGAAGGGGCCCGTCGTCGACATGAACGCCGAAGACGCCGCCGCCCGGGGCATCGCGCACGGAGATTCGGTGCGGATGTGGAACGGACGCGGCGAAGTTCGTCTGACAGCGAAAGTAGCGGACAACGTGCTGCCGGGCGTGCTCGTCACGCAAGGCCTGTGGTGGGAGCACGGCAACGACGGCGTTCAGGCCGTCAATTCGTTGACCTCGCAGCGGCTGGCCGACATGGGCGGCGGGGCGACGTTCTTCTCCACGCGGGTCGAAGTCGTGAAGCTATAGCTTCACGACGACTCGTCCCCTGGATTTGCCGGCGAGCATAGCGGCCAGAGCGGCAGGAACGTCTTCGAGCGGGATTTCCGACGATAGCTCGTGCAGCTTGTCCGGCCGGAATCCCTCCCGAGATTAGCGTTCCCTGCCGGTTTTGCGTCCTTCCTTACGATGAACCGATTGGCTTCTTCTGGCGTTCGGTGTTCTTGCCGGTCAGGCCGGCTCGGGTTGCGCCGCCAGAACCGCGTGCTGCGTCACCGTATGAAGATCGCGCCAGATCCGGTTGATCGGATGATCCTCCATCAGCACGGCCATGCCGAGCAACGGGAAAATCGTATGCGCATGCGCTAATACGCTTCTGGACAGCGCCTGGCAAACCTGTCCGACCTCGGCTTGATCGACCTCCGACATTTCCCCGGCCGCGACGAAAGCGTCCCATGTCCGCTCCACAGTCTCGTAGAAATGGGCTGCGTCCGTCTTCAGCTTCGCTTCCTGCTCGGAGATGGCACGCTCCGTTTCTTCAGCCCGTCCCGGTTTGGCCGAATCCCACTCGGCGCGTTTGGAAGCGACGAACGAACGGGCCTCCGCGAGAAAATGGCGGCAAATGCCCAGACATACGGCGGCGAACGACGTCTGCGCGAACGGCAGAAACGGATAGCGGAAAATGGGATCGTCATAGTTGGGCGGGCTCATAATACTGAATGTGCGCTGCGCGGGCACGAACGCGTCGTCCACCGCCATCGAATGACTGTCCGTGCCTTTCAGGCCGAACGAGTTCCAATCGCGGATGACGCGAATCTGCTCGGGCAGAAACGCGAACGAACGAATTTCCGGTTCCGCTCCGTCTCCTCTATCAATGCGGCAGTTCGCCGTATACAGGCTGGCGAACGTCGAGCCGCTGCAATATTTCCACTGCCCGCTGACCCGGTAGCCTCCCTCGACCGGAACGGCGACTCCGTTCGGGTGTCCGCTGCCGGCTACGACCGCGTTCGCCGGACCGAACAGCTCCCGCGCCTGCTCGGGCGGCAGCGCCGCAGAGAAAAATCCGCCGCCCGACCCGATCGTCACGAGCCAGCCGAAGCTTCCGTCGATCTCGGACGCCTCTGCGAACACGCGCAACGCCTCGGGCAGCGACAGCATCAAGCCATTCAGCTCCTCCGGCACGAACTGTTTAAACAGCTTGGCGTCATAGATGCCTGCCAGCACGTCCGCAGGCAGCGTTGTCCCTTCGGACAAGCCCGCATACCTTTTCGCTGCTTGTGCAAGAGCTTCGGGGATTCTCCCTGTTGGCGTTTTCGTTCCTGTTCCTGTTGCCGATCTCGTCACAACGGGTTCCTCTTTTCTCCCCTTTGTCCCCTCAGGACAAAAGTTTATTATATAGACAAATGTTTAGATCGGGTGTATGATGAACTTGCTTCAGTTTCAATATGAACGAAGGAGGATCGGACAATGGACCGCGAGCGGCAAATTATGGACCTGATCCGCCACAATCCTTTTATATCACAGAACGACATCGCCGCCAGCATCGGCATTTCCAGATCGGCGGTCGCGGGCTACATCGCCGCGCTGACCAAGCGGGGCGTCATCCGCGGCCGGGCCTACATCACCGCGGAGGAGAACACCGTGCTGTGCATCGGCGGGGCCAACCTCGACAGCAAGGCTACCGCCAAGCAGCGCATCCGGGCAGGCTCCTCCAACCCGGCCAGCGTTGCGACGGCCTGCGGAGGCGTCGCCCGCAATATCGCCGAGAATCTGGCCCGTCTGAGCTGCACCGTCTCCCTGCTCACCGTTGTCGGAGACGACCAGTCCGGACAATGGGTGCTGAAGGAAACGGCCGCTTCCGGCGTGAACACCTCGCTCTCCCAAGTGCTGCCCGGCGAGAAGACGGGCACGTACACCGCCCTGCTCGATCCGGACGGAGAGATGTTCGTCGCTTATGCCGACATGGACATTTACGACCGCTTCTCCCCGCAAATTGTGCAGGAGCGCTGGCCGCACATCGCCGCGTCGAAGCTCGTCGTTGCCGACGCGAACTTGCCGGCCGAGACGCTGGCCGAGCTAATCGGCCGTTGCCGTGACGGCTCGCTGCCGCTGCTGATCGATCCGGTCTCCTCCGGCAAGGCGAAGAAGCTGCCCGCCGACTTGACCGGGGTAACCGCGATCTTCCCCAATCTGGAGGAAGCGGTCGAGCTTGCCGGAGCGATCCCGTCGGACGCACCCGAATACGCGGAACTGGCGCGGGCCATTCACGAACGCGGAGTCGCCCACGTCTTCATTACCTCCGGAGAGCAAGGCGTCTTCCACTCGTCGGCGGACGGCGATCGGGCTCTTATTCCCCCGATTCCGACGGAAGTCGTCGAAGTGACGGGAGCCGGAGACGCCTTCGTCGCCGGAGTCGCTTATGGCGTACTGCACGACCGATCTTATCGCGAGGCTTGCCGGCTCGGACTGGCCGCCTCTCACCTGACCTTGCAGACCGCCGAGTCCGTCTCGGCGCAGCTTAGCGAGCCTACGCTCCAACAAACTCTAGAGGAGAGATTCTAAATGAACAACGCAATCAGCCAGTACCTGACCTATACGGACGAAGTTCGCGAGGCGCTCTCCGCCGGCAAGCCGATCGTCGCTCTCGAGACGACGATCATCTCCCACGGCATGCCTTATCCGCAAAACATCGAAATGGCCCGCACCGTCGAGCGGATCATCCGCGAGCAAGGAGCCGTTCCCGCGACGATCGGCATTATGGAAGGCCGCGTTAAGATCGGCCTGAACGAGCAGGAACTGGAAGCCTTCGCGACCTCCAATCCCGTCGAGAAAGTCAGCCGCCGCGACTTCCCTTACCTGCTGTCCTCCGGCAAAATCGGCGCGACGACGGTATCGGCAACGATGATCGGCGCAGCGCTGGCCGGCATCGAGGTGTTCGCGACCGGCGGCATCGGCGGCGTACACCGCGAAGGCGAGACGACGATGGACGTCTCCGCCGACTTGACCGAGCTGGCGCAGACGAACGTCGCCGTCGTATGCGCAGGGGCCAAGTCGATTCTCGACATCGGCCGCACGCTCGAATACTTGGAGACGCACGGCGTGCCCGTCATCGGCTACAAGACCGACGAATTCCCGTCCTTCTATGCCCGGGAGAGCGGCTACGGCGTCGACTTCCGCCTCGACGAGCCGGCGCAGATCGCCGACGTGCTGAAGAAGAAATGGCAGCTCGGCCTGAACGGCGGCGCCATCGTTGCCAACCCGGTGCCGGCCGAATCCGCCCTACCGCAGGCCGAGATCGAAGGCGTCATTCAACAGGCGCTGAGCGAAGCCAAGGAACAGAACATTACCGGCAAGAAGGTCACTCCGTTCCTGCTCGCTCGCATCAAGGAGCTGACCGAAGGACGCAGCCTGGAGACGAACATCGCGCTCGTCTACCATAACGCCAAAGTCGCGGCGCAGATCGCCGTTGCTTTGAAAGCCTAAGCTGCCGCTCTCCTCTATCCGCACCGCATGCCAAGCGGCCGCCGGGCAGCCCCTATCGAACGGGGGTGACCTGGACGGCCGCTTGTTTGCCGCTGAGCTGGATGCCGGTCGCTTTGCGCCCGACCTCCGCGAGATCCTTCAGCAATTGCTCCAGCAGTTCCTTCGCCTTCTGCCCTTCCTTGCCTTGAATTTTCACGACGAACTGCACCGCGTCGCCGGAGGCGAGCAGCTTCTCCGCCTGACGGCGCTTCGTCTCGTAGTCGTGATCCTCGATGTGGGGCGTCAGGCGAATCTCCTTCACCTTCGGGGGCTGCGCGGCTTTGCGCTCCTGCTGCTTCTCCTTGGCGGCCGTCTGCTTGGCCGTTCCCCGCGGCGTCAGCTTGCACGGCGGCGGGCTGCTCAGCAGCGAAGTGCACACCAGATCCGCCTTCAGCTCGCGCGCCAGAGCCAGAGCTTCGTCTCTGGAGACAATGCCCAGTTCCTCTCCGTCCACTCCCGTCAGCCTCACCTCGGAAGCTTTTATTTTCTCGTTCATGATCAGCATGGCTTTCATCCTCTTTTCTCATCGCACGTCGGTAATGCCGACGTACGGCCACTGGGTTCCCAGCGCGAACGACAGTCCGAACAAGGCGGCCGTCACGGCTCCGAAGACGATGTCCCGGCAGCTGAACCCGATAATATAATAATAGGTTCTTCGCGCCTGCCCGGCAAACCGCTTCGCCTCCATCGCGACCGCGATCCGGTGCGCTCTGCGGATGCTCTGCGCCAGCAGCGGAATCGCATAGCGGTGCCACGTCTGATAGAACGTCTTCAGTCTGCTCTGCTTCTTCATCCCCCGGATCTTCAGCGCGTGGCGCAGCGTCTGGAACTCCTCGGCAAGAATCGGGATCATTCGCATCGCGGCGAGAAAGCTGTACGCGTATTTCGGCGGCAGCTTCGCCTTCTGCATCAGCGCGTAAAACAGGTCGACCGGCCGTGTCGTCAATCCGAACAGCAGACCGACCGCGGCCATGCTCAGCGCCCTGAAGCCGAGATGCAGCCCGCGGTAAAAGCTCTCCTCGGTAATGTTCACGATGCCCCACGAAAACCACGGCGTCTCCCCTTTGCCGAAAAACATCATGCCCGTCGTCGAGGAGACGAATACGAGCAGAAATGGCGAAGCGTACAGCAGCAGCCTGCGCCATGGGTGGCCCGACCAGAGCAGCAGAAGCACGGAGCCGGCCGCTACGTTCGCCATGACGCTGAAGTCGTGAATGAGAATGACCGCAAAAAACCAGAGGGAAAACAGCGTCAGCTTCACGACGGGATTAACGCGATGCAGCCATGTCCGCCGGTGCGGAAAGGTCAATTGCATCCGCCAGCCTCCCTTCCCGGACACGCCAGACGGCCGTGCAATAGCGTTCCGCGATTCGGGGATCGTGCGTCACCATCAGAATCGCCATCTCTTCCGAGCGCAGGCGCTCCAGCAGTTCCAGCATGGCGAACGTGTTGCGCGCATCCAGCCCGAACGTCGGCTCGTCGAGCAGCAGCAGCCGCTGGCCGCGGATGATCGCGGAAGCGACGCTGAGCCGCCTCTTCTGTCCCATCGACAATTGGAAGGGATGGCGGCTCGCGCAATCGGCCAGCTGCAGTTCCTCCATCAGCCGTTCGCTGCTTTGGCGCCGCTCTCCCGCTTCCACTCCGTCAACCAGCAGCGAATACTCGATCTCGTCCCGAACCGTATGGGTCACGAATTGAAATTCCGGGTTCTGGAACACGAAAGCCGCATGTTCGGCTAGTTGCTCCGTCTTGCGAAACTCCCCTCCGGCTACCCTGCATAGCCCTTCCGTCTTGATCAGGCGCATGATCGCGAGCAGGAGAGAGCTTTTGCCCGCTCCGTTGTCGCCCATGACGGCGATCCAATCCCCCGGCTTGATCTCCGCGCTCTCCACTTCGATGACCGGCTTCGTTCCTCTTAGTCCGCGATAGTTTTGAAGCTCGGCGATCGGTCGATCCGAAGGTTCCGGGTTAGCTTTCCCCGGCCGCTTGCCCAGCTTCCGGTCCCGCTCCTCCCAAATGCCCGGATACCAGATTCCGTAACGGTTCAGCTCGGCTCGATATTGCGTGAATACATCGGCAGCCGCGCCGTCCGCCACGATCTCTCCGCTAGGTCCGAGAACGACGACCCGGTCGAACAGATCGGCCATTCCCTCGATTTTGTGCTCGACGGCAATCAGCGTCATGCCGCTCGCGACCGAACGGATCGTCCGCCACACCTGCTCCGTGCCCTCTTCGTCGAGCAGCGCCGTCGGTTCGTCCAGGAACAGCACCTCCGGCTCCGTCGCCAGCGCGGCGGCGATCGCCAGCCGCTGCTTCATCCCTTGCGAGAGCGTCTGAATCGGCACGTGGGGGTCGGGTAATTCAAGCCCCACCTGCCGCAGATGCCGGGAGATGCGGGCAGGCATCTCCTCTCGCGGCACTAGCAGATTTTCCAGTACGAAGGCGAGTTCCTCGTCTACGTAGGGCATACAGAACTGCGTGTCCGGGTCCTGGAACACGTATCCCCACCGTTCAGGCACGACCGTCTCGTCGGCGATCATCGGCACCTCGATCAAGCCGGGAATCAGCCCGCTCATCACCTGAAGCAGCGTCGACTTGCCGCAGCCGCTCGGCCCGAGCAGCAGCGTATGCTCCCCCTTGCGAAAAGAAAGAGAAACGCCTTGAAACAACAAGGCGTCCTCTCCCGCGAACTTCAGCTTCAGATTGGATACTGCCGCCGCGACGGAATCGGGCAGCGGCGCTGTAGGCGATAGCCCCGGCAAAGCAGCCGCTTGAGCCGACGGTCCGGATGCACGGTGCACAGTCAGCGTCGAAGTATCCGCGGCGAGCGCCGACACAGCGCTGCCTGAGGTTGCCGCGTCCCCTGTCATGCCCGGTGGAGCGCGTCGAAGTCCTGCTTCGAAGCGGGACGCAGCACCTTGGTCACGCCCGTCAGCTCCAGCGCCTTGGCCAACGAATAAGCGAAGATGCCCGCGATGACGATGCTGCCGATCAGGCGCAACCCGATGAACAGCGTATAGTTCCACGCCGTGAGCTGCTCAATGTAGCCGTAGCCGAAATCGAGCACCAGCGACCCGGCCGCAGCGCCGATCGCCGCCAGCGATGCGACCCATACCGAGAAGTTGCGATACAGGAAGATCGCGAACACGATCTCGGCTCCGAGCCCCTGCAGCAGCCCGTACCACAACGTGGAGATGCCCCACTCGCTGCCGAGCAGCGCGCTCACGCTGGCCGCCGCGACCTCGGCCAGCACCGCCACTCCCGGCTTGCGAATGACGAGGAACGCGAACGTTCCCGCCAGGAACCACATGCCGTACGACAGCTGCTCCGCATGCAGCCCGAGCGGCTTAAAGACGTCGTACATCGGGCCCCATATTTTGTAGATGATGCCGAAGACGACCGCGATCACGACCGTGACCATAATATCGGTCAATTTCAATCCCCGGGACTTCGTCCCTTGTCCGGCTTGCGCCATAACTTCAACACTTCCTCTCCGGTATTGTGTTGCCTCTTGAACGCTTAGACGGGCAATCGAGCAACGAGGTCTTCCGGGCTACCCCTGTACTCCGCACGCCCCGAAGCGGCTTGACCGCAAACGAAAAAGCCCGCCCCTTACGAGCAGGGCAGGCTAGCGCACGGCATCCGAAGATACGCGACCAAAGTTGTCTCTACGCTGGCATTACCCAGATCAGATCGACGGTCAGCGGCATACGGCCGCAATCTCAGCCTGACTTCATCAAGCACCCGTTTCTTTGCGATTCAATTATCTATAACTTATCTCATGCTCACGATTTTGGCAATACGATATTGCCCGCAATCCCCTATTAATACCGCCCGTTACACTCATTGGCCGCATACAGCTTCCTCCGCATGCGGGTTATCACTTCATCGTGATTGACAAGTTCTTCTCCGTCTGCAACCTGCTTTTCAGCCACCAATAGCTTCGATTGCAATTTAATACGGGCCTCTATGCTCCTATACGTTTCATGGGTCACCACAACGGGATCAACCTCTCCATTGCGCGTTACAATCAAAGGTTCGTCCAGCTCGTTACCGTCCGCCACAGACTCGTCCTCCTATCTTCCAGCTTGCCGATAGAGCTCTCGGCTCTTGTAGCCTGTCTTAAGGATCGCTTTCATCTCCTCCCGCCGATTTGCCCGCGTCTCCTCTTGCTTGGCGCTGTAGACGTAACGAGCCCAGTCCTTGCGATAGCCCGGGGTAAGCGACCGGTAGAAGGCCAGAAGCTCGGGAGAATCGGCCAAATCCTGCTCCACGCTCGGAATCAGATCGACGTAGTCGTCCACCCGCTGGCTCGGCTGAGCCGCACGCGGCGACGGCGCCCCCTTGCCCTTGGAGTCTTCCTTGAATCCGACGACGGTAAACACGTCGTCCAGTCCGACCATCCTCGCGAACTTAACTGCGCTTCCCGAGATATACCCTTCTTCGTCCGCGCCGAGCCCCGGGAACAGATCGTCGCGGTGAATGGACGTTGCGTACTTTTTATTGCCCAGCTTCGGATAGGCGACGAACAGATATCCGTTCGGACTCAGCGCCCCCTCGACGATAACGCGGCCGACAAGGTTCTTCAACGATTCCATATCCAGCACGAAGGCGAACACAAGATCATACCCGGCGTCCTTGAGCGACGTATCGTACCCTTTCAATTCCGTGAAATAATCGGTTCCTTCCGGCTGGTTCAAAATCGCGGCTCTCTCGTATTTACGCAGGCCCAGCTTATCCACGATCGTTTTCGACATTGCTTCATCCTCCAGGCGATTATCGGTCTTACGATCATTATAGCCGATCATGGCCCGGAGCTGACGAGGTTGATTCGTTGAAGATTTGCTCGAATGCAACTTTGGCTTCCTCTGTGCCGCCTCCCCTTGGCTCCGTTACTCCAACACGCGAAACGTTCCGGTCCCGAACGCCAGCAGCTCGCCGTCCTCCGTTCTGACGCGAGCCTGCGTCGTCACCGTCTTGCGGGTCATGTGCGCGATCTCCGCTTCAACGTAGACACGGCCCGCTCCGACAGGGGCGACGTAGTTCAGGTTCAGATGCGTCGTCACGACGCCGGCGTTCGGACGGGCAATCATCGCCGCAAGCCCCATTGCCGAATCGATCATCGTCGCATGCACCCCGCCGTGCAGAATGCCGATCAAATTCAGATGATGCGGCTTCACGTCCAGCGACACCAGGATCCCGCGTTCGTCCACCCGCTCGAACGAGCAGCCGACCCAGCCCCAGAACGTCGATTCCGCCTTCGCTTTCCACTGTTCCATCTGCGGAGGAAGCTCAACTCCCTTGTTCGTCTCCATCCGTTCGTCTCCTCCTCCCTTTCCGTTTCAGCCTTCCGGTTCCTCTTCGAGCAGCTTGCGACGAAGCACCTTGCCCGACATCGTCTTCGGCAGCGTCTCGCGGAACTCGATGATTTTCGGCACTTTGTACGCCGCCAGCTTCTCCCTGCACCACCGTTCCAGCGCTTCCTTATCGCGCGACGCTCCTTGCCGCAGTACGACGAACGCCTTCACCGTTTCTCCGCGGTAAGCGTCCGGCACGCCCGCAACGCTCGCCTCCTCCACGTCCGGATGCTCGTAGAGAACCTCCTCAACTTCCCGAGGGTAGACGTTGTAGCCTCCCGCCACAATGACGTCCTTACGCCGATCGACAATATAGCAGTAGCCTTCCTCGTCCTGCCTGCCCAGATCTCCGGTCAACAGCCAGCCGCCCTGCAGCGCCTTTGCCGTCTCGTCCGGCCGGTTCCAGTACCCCTTCATCACCTGCGGCCCCCGGATCGCCAGCTCCCCGATCTGCCCGACCGGCACGTCTTCGAACGTGTCCGGATCGACGTAACGGGCTTCGGTGTCCGGAAAAGGGAGGCCGATAGAGCCGTTCTTCCGCCGCGCCCAAATGTTGTTCGCATGCGTGACCGGAGACGCCTCGGTCAGCCCGTAGCCTTCAATCAGCTTGCCTCCGGTCATCTCCTCGAAACGCCCCTGCACGTGCAGGGGCAAAGAAGCGGCGCCGCTGATGCAGAAGTTGATCGAGGAGAAGTCGTACTTCCGCACATTGGGATGATTAACGATCGCGATGTACATCGTAGGCGCGCCTGGAAACTGCGTCGGCTTCTTCTTGTGGATCGTCTTCAACACTTGATCGATCTCGAAGCGCGGCAGCAGCACGAGCGTATTCGCCGCATACACCCCCAGGTTGAGCAGGACGGTCAGCCCGAACACGTGGAAAAAGGGCAGCGCAGCCAGCAAACGTTCCTTCGCATTCTCCGTTTTGTAACACCACAGCCGGGTTTGCACCGTGTTGGCCACCAGGTTGTAGTGCGTCAGCATAACGCCTTTGGCCAGTCCGGTCGTCCCGCCCGTATACTGGACGAGCGCCAAATCCTCCTCCGCGTCGACGTCCGCCAGCACGGGGTAGGCGGGGGAGCTCTTGATCAGCTCGCGGAACGACAGCACCTGCTCGGTGTACCCCACCTTGACGAACTTTCCTTCTTTTTTCTGCTTCAGCATGTACAGGGCGTTCTTCGGAAAAGGCAAGTAATCTTGGATCGACGTAACGACGATCCGTTCCAGCGGACGCTTAACCGTCGATTGCTGAACGCGATTCAAGAGCAAGTCGAGCGTAACGATGATGCGAGCGTCCGAATCGGCAAGCTGATGCTCCAGCTCGCGGGGCATATAGAGCGGATTGGTCATGACGACGACTCCGCCGATCATCAGAATGCCGAAGTAAGCGATGACGGCTTGCGGGCAGTTCGGCAGCATGACGGCGACACGGTCTCCCTTGCGGATGCCGAGCTTGAGCAACGCGTTCGCGAAGCGGCGGGACTGCTCCAGAAGCGAGCCGTACGTCACCTTCTTCCCCAGAAACTCCAGGGCGACATTGTCGGGATAGGCCGAAGCGGAATCGATTAGAAAGCAGGCCAAATTCTTTTTCGGATACTCGTGCGAATGCGGAACTTCGGCAGGATATTCCTTTAACCAGGGGGCATTGGACACCACCGACACCTCGCTCCCACTCTAGTGAGTTGCTTTGGTTGCAGCGTTGCGTTTCACTTTTCACACGACGTACTTTTCCGCTTCGATCACCTTGGCCGCGATCCTCCGCTTCAGCCCGATCGTATCGACCGCGGCCCGGCGTCCGAGCTTCTTCAAAATGGACAGCTGCGTTCGCAGCACGTCTCCCGACTCCATCGCAGCCAGCGCCTCCCGCGCGAATTCTTCGACTTTGCCGAACTCCTCGTGAATGAAGACGGTCGTCATGTCGATCGCGTTGGCCGCTTTGGCTTCGCCGCTCCGGCCGATCAGCTTGCGGGCGCGCAGCAGCGCGCTCTCGGACGCAAAGACGGAGATCAGCATATCTCCCAGATGGCTGAGCACCTCCTGCTCCCGGTCCAGCTTCGTCTGGTACTTCTGCACGGCCTGAGCCCCGACCATCAGAAATATCTTTTTGGCCATGGCCAGCAAATGCGTCTCCTGCTCCAGCGTTCCCTCGAACTCCCGGCTCGGCATCGGCGCCATCAGCTCGGCCTGGAGCGCCATCGCCTTCTGCATCAGCGGCAGCTCTCCCTTTAACGCTCGTTTGATCAGCGCTCCGGGAATAAGCAGTCTGTTGATCTCGTTCGTCCCTTCGAAAATGCGGTTAATGCGCGAGTCCCGATAAATACGCTCGATGCGATACTCCTGGATGTAGCCGTACCCCCCGTGAATCTGCACCCCCTCGTCGGCGACGAAATCAAGCGCTTCCGAGCCGAACACTTTGTTGATCGAGCATTCGAGCTGGTATTCCGCGATCGCCTTGGCCGCCTGGAACCCGACGTTGTCCGCGCCGTGATCGACCTCGGCCAGCCCCTCGTCGAACAGCCCCGCCGTGCGGTACACCATGCTCTCCAGCGCATAGGAGCGAACGTTCATCTCCGCCAGCTTCTTGCCGATGAGCGGGAACGAGGAGATCGGGCGGCCGAACTGCACGCGCTCGTTGGCGTACTTGGCGGACAGCCCGAGCGCTTCCTTGGCGGTGCCGAGCGCGCCCGCAGCCAGCTTGAACCGGCCGATATTCAAAATGTTGAAGGCGATCAGATGGCCTTTGCCGGCTTCCCACAGCAGATTTTCGGCCGGCACCTTGACGTCCTCCAGGATGAGCGGACAGGTGGAAGAACCCTTGATGCCCATCTTCTTCTCCTCCGGACCGATGCTGACGCCCGGCATCGTCCGCTCGACGATAAACGTGCTGAAGTCAGTGCCGTTCACCTTGGCGTACACGATGAAGATGTCGGCGAAGCCCGCGTTCGTAATGAACTGCTTGGCGCCGTTCAGCACGTAAAATCGGCCGTCCTCCGTCGGTGTCGCCGTCGTCTTCGCGCCTTGCGCGTCCGAGCCTGAGGACGGCTCCGTCAGGCAGTAAGCGGCCAGCTTCTCGCCCGACGCCAGCTCCGGCAAATACTTGCGCTTCTGCGCCTCGGTGCCGAAGTAAACGATCGGCAGCGTGCCGATGCCGACATGCGCTCCGGCGGACAGCGCGAAGGAGGCGGCCTTGGCGAAGCGCTCGCCGATCAGCGTCGTGCCGACTTTGTCCAGGCCCAGTCCGCCATAGGCTTCGGGCACGTCCGCGCCGAGCAGGCCGGTCTCCCCCGCCTGCCGCAGCTTCGCGACGGTCAGCTCGTAGTTCAGCTTCTCGATCGCTTCATCATGAGGCGCGATTTCGGCCTCAACGAAATCCTCGGTCGTCTGCGCGATCATCCGATGCTCCTCGGTGAAGTCCTCCGGCGTCACGATGCGGTCCGCTTCGATATCCTCGATGATGAAGCTCCCGCCGATTACCTTGCCGCTTAGCGTTTTGCCCATCGCTTTCCTCTCCTTTGAGATGATTGAACATGCGTATCTCGTGGCTTGGTTCCCTCGTCCAGTGAACGCCGTGGCTCCTAGGCACTTTTTTGGCCTTGGCAGTCCCTGCTCTCTCCCGACCACCCACCGGCGAGGCACTTTTTTGGCCTTCGCAGAGCCGGGGTCGCTGCTCCAAGGCACTTTTTTGGCCTTGGCAGTCCCTGCTCTCTCCCGACCACCCACCGGCGAGGCACTTTTTTGGCCTTTGTGGAGCCGGGACCGCCGCCCCGAGGCA
>NZ_JBEPYQ010000058.1:0-45433 GCF_041641335.1 Cohnella sp.
ACTGCTCCCGGAGGCCCAGCTCCCCCTTGGCATACAACGCGGCGACTTTGGCCGACGTGCCGGTCCCGCAAGGAGACCGGTCGATTCCGCCCGGCGGCACGACGACCGTGTTGCGGCAGTCCGCCTCAGGAGACTCCGGATCGCTGAAGAATTCGATATGCGTTAAGCCGCGGATAACCGGAATTTCCGGATGAACGACTTCGACTTGCGCATTCACCGCTTCGCGGATCCGGATCGCCAGCCGAATAATGTCCGAAGCCCGATTAGGCACTAAGGGCAGGTTAAGCGGCCTGGCATCGACCAGTCCGTAGAAGTTGCCGCCGTAAGCGATGTCAAGCGTCAGCTCTCCAAGGCCGTCGACGAGTACGGTCACGTCTTTCTTATAGAGGAAAGACGGGATGTTCGTGAAGGCAACCTGCTTCACTTTGCCGTTCTCGATGTCCAGCGTCGCTTCCACAAGCCCGGCCGGCGTATCGAGACGCAGTACATTTTTGTCCGGAGGGAACAGGCCGCTCTCGATTAATGCCGTGCATACGCCAATCGTGTCGTGGCCGCACATCGGCAAATATCCGCCCGTTTCGATGAAGACGACGCCGATGTCGGCCGTCTTGTCGCACGGCTCGGTCAGGATGCAGCCCGACATGACCTCGTGACCGCGCGGCTCGTACATTAAGGCCCGACGAAAATCGTCGTGGCGCTCCGACATGTACACCATCTTCTCGGTCATCGTCTTTCCGATCAGAACAGGCGCTCCGCTCGTCACTGTGCGGGTCGGATTGCCGCCCGTATGCGTATCGATCGTCGTAATCATTTTGCCGAATTTCATAGGAGCACCTCCTGAGGGTCGCGTCCGTCGCGGAAACGGTCATACCGCAACGGCTCGGTCGGGATGCAAGTCGGCGAGTCGGACAGCATTTCGCTGATCAGCTTGCCTGTAACGGCTGCCAGGCTGATTCCGTCGCCTTCATGTCCGGCGGCCGTATACAATCCGGGAACTTCGTCGATCCGCGAGACGATCGGAAGATGATCCGGCGTCCACGGTCTCAGTCCGGCGTAAGCTCGCAGCATCGGGATATGCTCGATCACCGGGAAAAACCGGATCGACCGCTCGGCAATCAGCCGGATCACTCGTTGATCGACGCGGGTGTCGAAGCCGACGAACTGGCGGCTGGAGCCGATCAGGAAGTTCTGAGAGGCTGTAGGCTCGAAGACGAGCGCGACGCCGTATTCCGCGAACCTCGAATCGACTTTGCGCGTGCCGCCGAACTTGCTGATTAAGTAGCCGAACTCCATGACCTTGCGCTTGCCGATGCTCGTCGTGCGCGAAGCCACAAGAATGTGGCCTTTGCGCGGTTCGATCGGGATGTCGATGCCGACGAACTGCCCGACTTTCTTGGCCCATATCCCGGCGGCATTGATGACGACATTCGTCTTGATCTCCCCGTTAGGCGTGTCTACTCCGCGAATTCTCCGGCGTTCGTCGAGCAGGATTCCCGTAACCGGCGTATGCGTCCGAATACGGGCGCCCAATCGGCGTGCGGCAGCCGCAAGCGAATAGGTCAACAGGACAGGATTCACCGTCGAGTCCGTGGCGCATTCCAAGCCGCCGGGCAGATCGTCCGCCATGTAGGGCCATTCGTCGCGCAAATCTTGGCGGTCGAGCATTCGGAAGGGCAATCCCGCCTCCTTCTGACGAGCTACCCACCGCTCTGCGGCGATCATCTCTTCTTCGCTCTCGCAGACGAGAATGCTGCCGGGCGCCCGATATTCGAACTCCTCGTCGAGCTCCCGCGCGAGCTCGGCCACCAGCTCCTGCGACTTGAGCGACATCTGGCTATCGAAGCCCGGATCCTTATCAATGGCCAAGATGTTCCCGTCACACTTGGAAGAGGTTCCTCCGGCGACCTCTCCCTGTTCGACGACGACGACCTCCATCCCCAGCTTCGCGACGTAATAAGCGATCGACATGCCGATGATGCCCCCGCCGATGACCACAACCTCTGCCGAATCGGACTTCATCGTCTCTCCACTTCTTCCTTTTACAGAACGATAAGTTCTTTATTCGACTTCGTCAGCACTTCGATGCCCGTCTCGGTAACGACAATGTCGTCTTCGATTCGGACGCCGCCGAATCCCGGCACATAGATTCCCGGCTCGACCGTAATGACCATACCCGGAGCAAGAATGTCCGCACTCTGCTGCGACAGTCTCACGGGCTCGTGAATTTCCAGCCCGAAGGCGTGGCCGAGACCGTGTCCGAAGTTCGGGCCGTAGCCGTGGCTCGCGATCAAATCCCGGGCGATCGAGTCTCCGTCTTTGCCTGAAATACCCGGCTTCAAGCCTGCCAACGTCGCCCGATTCGCTTCTAGAACAATCGAGTACAGCTTTTTATGCTTCTCGGTTGGCGTACCCAGGAACACCGTTCGGGTCAAGTCCGAGCAGTAGCCTTCATAGCTCGCCCCAAAGTCGAGCGTGACGAACTCGCCCGCTTCCAGCAGCTTCCCGCTGGCTAAGCCGTGAGGGAGCGCTCCTCTTGGACCAGAAGCGACGATCGTCGCATAAGCGGAAGAAGGGGCTCCGTTCTTGCGCATGAGGTACTCCAGCTCCGCCGATACGTCCAGCTCGGAGATCCCCGGCTTCATGATCTCGAGAATCTTCTCGAAGGCCACCTCGGTAATCTCGATCGCTTTGCGAATGTAGCCGAGCTCCTCTTCGTCTTTAATGCCGCGCAGCGCTTCAACGACGTTCTGGGTCGGTACGAGCTCGACGCCTGCGAACTGTTCCACATAGCCTGTATGAGCGGCGTAGGTAACGTGGTTCTTCTCGAAGCCGAGCTTCCTTACGCCGTATGCCTTCAACGCCTCCGCGATCGACTCTGCAGGGTTGATCGCATGCAGGACGACTTCGTACGCCTTGGCCTGCTCGGCCGCTTGGCTCGTATAACGAAAATCGGTGAACAGCAGCGCCTTGTCCGACGTAACGAGAACATATCCGGATGAACCGGTGAATCCGGTCAAATACCGCCGGTTATACGGATTTGTAATGAATAATCCGTCCACTCCCAGCGCTTCGAGCTGCTTCCTGACGCGTTCCAGCCTTCGTGCTCCCATAGTTCGCCACCTTCTCGTAATTTCACTAGATTCAACAATATTAATTTTAATTCAACTATGTTGAACTGTCAATCGGATTCAAGCACTATTAACCCTTAATTCCAGTTAACGTTATCCCTTCGATAAACTGTCTCTGAGCGAAGAAGAAGAGCACCAGAATCGGAGCCACGATCGTCGCGGAGGCGGCCATCAAATAACCCCACTGGGCGTTGTACAAGCCTTTGAACGTGGCCAACCCGAGCGCCAGCGTAAACTTCTCGTTGCTGTTCAAATAAATAATCGGTCCAAGAAAGTCATTCCACACGTCAATAAAAGAGAAGATCGCCACGACGATCATAGCGGGCTTCGCAAGCGGTACGATAATCGTCCACAACACTCTGTACGGCGCCGCCCCATCCATATAAGCCGCCTCGTCAAGCTCCTTCGGAATGCCCATGAAAAACTGCCTGAGCAAGAAAATGTTGAACGCTCCGCCCCCGAACCATGCCGGAACCGTCAACGGCATGAACGTATTAATCCCTCCGAGACTTCTCCAGAGCATAAAGTTCGGAATCAGCGTCACCGCATAGGGGAGCATCATCGAGCCTAGCAGCAGCGCGAACACCAGATTTCTTCCCGGCCAGTTCAACCGAGCGAAGCTGTAAGCCGCCATCACGCTCGTAATCAACACGCCGCTGATCACAAACAGCTCAATCGTTAAGGTATTCAGGAAGTATCGGCCGAACGGCACGGAAGTCAGCGCTTCCTTGTAGTTGCTCCACTTGAACGGATCCGGAATCCATTCCGGAGGAAAAACAAAGATTTGGCTGTTCTCCATTAAGGAGCTGCGAATCAGCCATACGAACGGAAAGATCATCCCAATGCTGCCGACAATAAGCAGGACATAGAGCAGAGCGCGGAGGGGGGCAAAATTTTTTCCTGCAATCGTCATTATTTTCCGCCTCCTTCTTCATAGTGCACCCATCTGTTCGAAGTCTTAAAGACGATAAACGTTAATAACATAATGATCAGGAACAGCACCCAAGCCAGTGCGGAAGCGTATCCGATCTTCGACTCGGTGAACGCTTTGCGGTACAGATAATACACGTAGAACAACGTTGAATTGTTAGGCCCTCCTTCGGTCATGACGTACGCTTGATTAAAGGCTTGGAACGTGCCGATCAACGCCATGATCAGGTTGAAGAAAATCGTCGGAGTCATGCATGGAATCGTAATGTTCCAAAATTTGTGCCAGCGGTTTCCTCCATCGACCTCAACCGCCTCGTACAAATGTCCGGGAACGCCCTGCAAGCCGGCCAAGAAGATCAGGATGGTGTTGCCTACGCCCCAGGTGCTCATCATGATCAGCGAAGGGATCGCCGTCTCTTCGGCATATACCCATTGGGAGGTTGGCAGCCCGACGGCTTTCAGCCCGGAGTTTAATAAGCCGAAGTCCGGATTAAAGATCCACAGCCATAGAATCGTGTTCGCGATGCTCGGAACGATCGTAGGCAAGTAGAAGATCGTCCGGAAGATCGACAAGCCCTTGACCTTCTGATTCAACAGCATGGCCACAGCGAAGGCGACCGCAAGGCCGATCGGAACGCTGCCGAGCGCATAATACGTCGTCGCGTACAGCGCCTTATTAAACAAAGGATCATCCGTAAACACCGTCTTGTAATTGTCGAAGCCAATCATGGTCCAGTCGCTGCCAATGCTCCAGTCCGTCAAGCTGTAGAAGAAGGAAGCCGTCACGGGGTAAAGCGTAAAAATCAACAAGCCCAGTATCGGCGGCAACGCGAAAATAATCCCCCATTTTCTTTCCATCCGGGCGACGCCCGAAGCTTTGCTGCGCATGCGAGATCGAATCCCCTTTCTGTCGTCTTGTGGCGCAAACGTAGTCGCTGAATGCATGATCTCATTATCACTTAGAGGTAGGGACCGAACAATCGAATGTGTCCACCCTCTCTTTGTTTTGGTACGATTTTTTTCTTCTGCGGACGCGCGCGGAATTCTCCCCGAATACGCAGAAGAGCCCCGAATCCATCGAGGCTCTTCCTTGGTCCGATTACGTCTTATTTATCCGCGTATTTCCCTTGAAGCATAGGCTGAACTTGCGCTTCCAATTCGTCCAGCGCTTCCTGGGCCGACTTCTTGTTGGTCCAGATCATCTCCAGGGCCGGCGTGATCTTCGCATTCAGCTCCGGCCAGTTCTTCAGACTGGACGACGGGGATTTCGTCGAATACTTCAACGCATAATCAATCGCAGCCGTCTTCCATTCGGGCGGGTGAACTTGATTCGTCCAGGAGTCGATCGCCGCCTGGTCGGTATAATACTTCGTTTCGACAGGCATCCACAAACCGATCTTGTACAAGTCAACTTGCTCCGGATTGTTGTGAAACTTGTAGAACTCCATCGCTTCATCCGGATGCTTCGTGTTGGCGAACACGACGCTGGCGCCGGCGATATAGGTTGTTTTCGGTTCTTTGAAGATGGGCAGAACGCCGACTCCATAATTCAGCTTCGCATTGGAGATATCGAGCTGCGCCCAAGTTCCGTCCATCACCATAGCGACCTTGCGGGTTTGCAGACGAACGTAGTTGTCCGGCATGTTCTTCTGTTGAATAAGGTCCGGAGCCACATGATGCTTAAACAGCATATCCTGCAGCGCCTGGAACACTTCGACGGATTCCGGGCTGTTCATCGTGTATTGCATGCCCGTTTCGTCCGTGATGCCCGCGCCATTGCTCGCTAATAGAGGCGCCCAGGTTGAGCGGTCCGATCCGAAGGAGAACCCGTATTGATCGATATTTTTCGGATCGAAGTCCGGATCGTTCGCCGTTCTGCCCTTCGTATCCTTAGTCAGCTTCTTGGCGACTTCGAGGAATTCATTCCAAGTCCATGCCTTCTCCGCTTCTACCGGGGGCAGCTCGAGGCCCGCTTCCGTGAACAAGTCCTTATTGTAGTAGATAACCATCACTTCAGCCGCTGTCGCGTAACCGACGACTTTGCCCGGTTCGCTGTAGTAGAACGATGCCGGCAAGCGATTCTGCAATTCATCGGCCCCGACCACGTAAGGCGTAAAGTCCAGAAGCTTTCCTTCCGAACCCCACTTCGATGCGAGCGAATCCGGCAAATAGGCCACGTCCGGAAGCTCGTTGGACGCCATCAGCGTGTTGATTTTTGTATTGTAGTCTCCAGGCACGTGTTCCGCAGCCACTTGGATATTCGGGTGACTGTCGTTAAACGACTTGACCATCCCTTCTACCGCTTTCTTCTCATCGTTGCTTCCCCAGAACATAAATTTCAGTTTAACCGCTTCTTTAGGCGCTGCCGATGAACTGCTGCTTCCGCTGCCTTCGTCCGCTTTGTTCGCATCATTTTTGCCGCAGGCGGCCAGCGTAAAGGCAAGTACGAGCGTTAAGAAAATCAGATTCCATTTTTTCATAACCATGACCCTTCTCCCCTCGTAACCGTTTTGAAATTACCTTTTCATTATGCTGGGGAGCCGCCAACCGAACAATTGAATATGTCCACATGCTCTTTGTTTTGGTATGAACATTTCTATAAGAGGTTGTTCAAAAAGTCCGCTTTTGATCACGAAGCGATTCAGGAAGCGGATTCGGCGTCGAATCTTGAATTCAGCCGGTTCTTCCGGTGCTCACGTAGCTTCCACTACGCTCCGCTCCTCATACCCGGTCTTCATCCAACCTTCTCGGTGCTGAAAACCGGACTTTTTGAACACGCACTATAAATATTTTTTGCGGTATTCCGTCGGCGTCATGCCGATATGCTTCTTGAAAGCCACGCTAAAATAGTTCGTGTCCGTAAAGCCGACCTTAGCCGCGATGTCCAATATTTTCATCTCGGGATCGGCCAGCAGCGCTTTTGCCCGTTCGAAGCGAATCTGTGTCGTAAAATCCGCGAACGTCTCATTCGTCGCTTGCTTAAAGCGGCTGCTTAAATATTTCGGACTCATGTTCAAATGTTCCGCCAGCTTGACCAGGCTTAGGTCCTCAGCCAGATGCTCGCGAATCCATCCCTTCGCCTGTTCGATCACCTTGTGCGAACGGCATTCCTTGGACAGTCGAATGACGCGGCCGACCTCCGTGAGGTACTCGGTCAGAAACTGGATCAATTCATCAATCGTCCTGCAATCCGACAGCCCCACGAGCGGATTCTCGTGAACGACCGGCTTGTTCGGAATCTGGGCTTCCTTGAGCAGACGAATGACGAACATGACCAGTTGGGACGCGACGAGCCTCATATCGTTCCAAGCCATCGTCCGCAAGTTATCCGTCCATTCCCGCAGAATGCGATCGACATTCTCTTCGTTGCCCGCGCGGATTTCGCTGAGCAGATACAACTCCTTGTCCAGCATCCGATTGTTATGGGTCATCGTCACGACCGTCGACGAGTACGGAATGATCTGCCCTCCGCCGACGATTGCCTTGTACTCCATCGCGCGGATCGCTTCGTGGTAGGCGTTAAACGTTCTTTCCAGACCCTCCACCGGATGGCTGATTCCGATGCTGACCGTCAGCTTCAAGTATTTCAAGACGGCAGATCGCACCGCTTCCGCCATCTCACTTAGCTGGTTGTGTCCGTTGCCGAGACGGACCAACAGAATGATCCGGCCAGCGACTTCTCCGAACGAATAGACGCGAGGGTAAGCTTCCAGCGCTTCATCCACGAGCTTGCGGTACGCATACTGACTTAATTGTCGATCGCTCGCAGAGGCGCCTTCGAAAAAAGAAGAGAAATCGTCGACCTCGCAGCACAGAACCGCATACTCCTCTGCAGGATCCAGATGAACCCCGCTTGACGCAAGCAATTCCAAGCTTTGGTCAAGCGGACGGCGCTGCTGCACGAGATCAATCAGCCATTGTTCATGAGCCGCTTTACTGAAGTCGTGAACCTGCCTGCGGAGCAGATCCTCGCGTTGGTTGCGATCCTCTCTGAGCTGGGCTTGAAGCTTGGCTTTACTAAGCGCTTTGGAGAGCTCCTCCCGGACGACAGGCTTAAGCAAATAATCCGAAGCCTGCAGTGAGACGGCTTCCTTCACCCATTGGAATTCATCGTAGCCCGTCAGGAAAATAATCTGCGTATCCGCGCTGTGACCGCGAATCCGTTTGGCAAGCTCTATCCCGTTATAGTCAGGAATATTAATATCCAGCAGCATGATATCCGGTTGGCATTCCAGGTAAGCGCTCCATGCGGAAGCGCCGTCCTCCGCCTCGCCTGCCACTTCGATGGCCAGCTCATTCCAAAGGCTCGACCTTTTTAATCCTTCCCGGATGTAATATTCGTCGTCTACGATCATCGCCTTCATCTCTTTGAGCTCCCTTCTTTGTCGGGATATCGTCCTAGCTGTCGATCACTTGTCCATGGCTGTCCAAAAAGGGGATCGTGATCGACACCGTCGTGAATGTCCCCGGCTGACTCGACAATTCCAAGCCGTATCCCGCTCCAAACCTCATATGAATTCGGTCATGTACGTTTTTTAATCCATAGATTTTTCCAGACTCCCCTGTGCTTAACGCTTCTACAATCTCCTTCATTCTATCTTCCGGAATGCCCGGTCCGTCATCGCTGATCATGAACTTGATCGCATTGTCGGTCAAATGTCCCGAGAGCATGATCACGCCCCCTCCGGATTCTTTCTTTAATCCATGATAGATGGCATTCTCGACAAGCGGCTGAAGCAGCAGCTTGGGCATCCAATAGGGCATCATCTCCTCGTCTATTTCGCAGATCCATTCGAATTTACCTCTGAATCGAAACTGCTGAACCTTCACATACGAAGTGACATGCTCCACTTCATCGGCTATCGGAATAAGTTCGTTCCCCCGACTAAGCGTAACCCGAAAGAACTTCCCCAGCGCGCCGATGACCTCGCTCATCTCGGGTTGATCGCGCATCACGGCGAAACCGTTTAAGCTTTCCAGCGTGTTGTACAGGAAGTGCGGGTTGATCTGGGCTTGGAGCACCTGGATTTCCGCTTCCTTGCGCTTGAGCAGCGCATCGAACACTTGATCGTTCAGCTTCTGGTTTTCTTCCATCAGCCGAATGAACTTTTCTCCGATTTGACTGACCTCGTCACTCGCTTCAAACCGATATTGCAGCAGCGATTCGGCGTTAGGATTCACGATCATCATCGATCGGAGTCTTCTTAGCGGCCGGCTAATGGAATTGCTGAACAGGAAAGCGATCATCCATCCGATGACCAAGACGAACATAAACGTCTGAATCGTTAACTTGCCGAACTTGTTCGCGTCCTCGAGCAGGATCGAATCCTCAATCAGCGTCGTCATCGTCCAGCCGGTTCTCTCGATAAAGACCGAAGCGCCATAGAAATTCCGGTTACCGAGTGTAATTACCCTTTTGTCGAAAGCTTCTGAAAATTCCACATGCTGCATTTGATTAATGATTTCCTGCCCCAGGATGGGGTCTGTCTCGCGGGGCATATGGTACACCAATCCTCCGTAGTTGTCCCAGAAGAAATATTGCGATTGCTCGGAAGGATTGAGAAACTGCAGTCCTTTAAAAAGAGCGTCCTTATCGATCTCCAGCATAAGAAAACCGAGCGTGTCGTAATTGCCTTCCGTTTCCTTCAGAAGCTTTCCGACGATCATTCGCTCTGAGTAGTACGACTCTTCCGAAGGTTGTTTATTCAACCATAGGACCCGATTGTTAGCCTCGAGCATCTGTAAGTAACTCTCGCCGATGTCCTCGCTCATCATGTTCCGGTAATCGAATGCAATCGATTCGGTTCCCCGGAAGAGACGCTTAACGCCAATCCCGTTCTTGGAGTAGACCAGATAGGAGGTAATGAAGGGCTTCGATTGCGTGTACACGCTCATCAGCTTGGAAATTCGGCTAATATTGCGCATATAGGTGTAGTCGTCCATGTCCTTCTCGAGTAAAATGGCTTGAAGCTCCAGGTTGCCCATAATGACGTTCGCGAGATCATTGATGTCCTTAGCGACCTGATCCATATAGAGACTTGCCATATTCAAAGACGAGTACGCGTGCTTCTTGGCATTGCTTCCGAGTTTATCCGCGGTCATATTGTAGAAGATGGTGCTCAAGATAACCATCGGAACGATCACGAGCGTCGTTGTCAGCCAGAAAAACTTGCCGCGGATGGTGCTGATGTTGATCATTTCGCGAATTCTACGGATCACGAGCGCCCCTTTCGTCTTAGGAAATACAAAGAAAGGAAAACCCAGAAACCGGATCATTCAGTTTCTGGGAGGAATAGGAACGCGCAATTAAGATCTTAATTCTTGGAGCCAGACGAGCATTTCACCCGGCTCGCGATTCGCCCAGGCATAATAAGGTACCGCTGTAACAGGAACATCGGCGAATTCGTTCGGACCCGTCAAGTACAATTCTTCCTCGCCGTGATCTGGCAGCATCACGCGCTTGGCCTCGCCTTTCAGTACGACAACGCCTTCCAGGAGTCCGGCTTCGAATGAAGCTTCGAATTGGGAGGAGTCGGCGATCCGAATATCCGGCAGGTTGTCGCCGTTGTCCGCCTCTTCCAGACAGTATACGATGGGTCCCCGCTGCAGCGCGAGCTTGCCTGCATTGGCCCGCACCCTCGGATGGGAACGCACTTTCTCGACGGCCATGGGCAGCACCATTTCGATCTCGTCTCCGTTTACCCATGTGCGGCTTATCTTAACATACCCTTTATGCAAGTGAGAAGAGACGTCAATTTCTTCTCCATTCACCTTCAGTTGTGCACCTTTGCACCATCCTGGCACCCGAAGAGCGATCGTGAATTCTGCCGCTTCCTCCGTCTCGACCTTGATCTGAATATGGCCGTCCCAAGGGTAGTTCGTCTGTTGCGTTAGCCGTACCGACCGATCGCCAATCGTCTGCTCCGCTTGGCCGCCGACATAGAGATGGACGAACCACTCCCGGTCGCGGCTACTATAAGAATAAATGTATTGTCCAAGCGAGGCAATAAGTCGGGCGATATTCGGCGGACAGCAAGCGCATCCGAACCAGGGCTGGCGGGCAGGGGTCACGGAGCGCAAATCTTCGCGAATTCCGCAAGCCTCAGGCCATACTTCCAGCGGATTTACATAGAAGTAACTTTTACCATCGAGGGAAATGCCGCTCAGTATGCCGTTGTACAGGACTCGTTCCATTACGTCCGCGTACTCTGCGTCCGCCTCCATTTGCAGCAGCCGGCTCGCCCAGAACATCAGGCTGATGGCTGCGCAAGTTTCCGTGTAGGCCCGGTCGTTCGGAAGATCGTAATCGATCGTGAACGATTCCCAATATTCGTTCGACCCTACCCCACCGGTAACGTACATTCTCTTGCGGGTTACGTTTCTCCAGAGCTCCTTGGATACCTCCAACAGCCCGGCATCCTCGTACTCTGCGGCCAGATCCGTCACGCCGCTGAAGAGATACAGCGCTCGAACGGCATGCCCTTCGGCTGTTTTCTGCTCACGGACAGGCAGATGCGCCTGGAAATATTCCGGCTTCCTCCTCGCCACCCGGTGTTCCGTTCGCAGCGATTCCTCCTGGTCGAAGAAGGAAGGCTGTTGTCCCCGTTCCTCGACAAAAAAGCGACTCAGCTCCAAGTAGCTCTTATTGCCTGTGATCCGATACAACCTGACGAGCGCAAGCTCGATCTCGGGATGACCGTCGTAGCCTTTAATCTGATCTTGCTCCGGTCCAAACGTCTTCACCATATGATCCGCGTACCGACTCATAATATCAATGACTTTGCGTTTACCCGTCGCTTCGTAATAAGCGACAGCCGCTTCGATCAGATGTCCCGCGCAGTAGAGTTCATGATCGTCGCGCAGATTCGTCCACTTCCTACCCGGCTTCGCGACCGTAAAATACGTATTTAAGTACCCGTCGGGCTGCTGCGCCCTGCCGAGCAGATCGATGACATCGTCCGCGATCGCTTCAAGTTTCTCGTCGCGCTGAATGGACAAGGCATATCCGACGGCTTCCAGCCATTTCGCCAGATCGCTGTCCTGGAACACCTGGCCGTAATACTCGGCGGTCCGCTCTCCCGCAGCAATCCGGAAGTTCTCAACCGTATGGCTCGGCTCCGCGCCCGGGATCTCGTCATTCAACGCTTGCCATTGGTACGGAATTACCGTATCGCGGACGAGGTTTTGCCTAGGAGTCCAGAAGGCGTCGTCTATCGTTACGTTTTTTAACGGAATAGAAAACAGGCGTTGAAACACTATGAAATCCCCCTCATCGGTTGACTGCTTGATCTCATGATAGCATCGCGTTCCTTCTCTGTCGGTAGCCTGATGGTGAGAATTAGTGGACAAAACCGACTTTTTTCGTTACGCTCGACTTCGAGGGTATTCCGTTGGCAAGGAGTATACGGCATGCGATTGTTCAAAACAGACGTTTCCGCGCCTCTTGAATTCGTATCGGCGGGCAAGTTCGTATCCAATGTCCCCTGGAGACATTCGCAGCGGGTGATCGATAGCTTCGAACTCATCGTGGGGTTGAATGGAACCGTATATTTACAGCAGGACGAGGAACGGTACGCCCTTCGCCCGGGCGATGTTCTGCTGCTGCTTCCCGGCCGCGTTCATCAAGGTTACGCCGTAAGCGGAGAGAACAGCTCGTTCTACTGGGTTCATTTTTTATGTCCAGCTCCTTCCCAGTTGATCGAAGCGCCAGAAATTCCGGACGAATTGCGCATGCTCCTTACCCATCCGGAATCCCACCGCATGAACTCCTCCATCTACATCCCTGTGTTCTCTACGCCGTCCGGCATCGAGAGGCTCAATATTTTGTTCCACCAGCTGCTCCATATTGCCAATTCCGATTACTCAACCCATCTCGCAGCGGGATATATGACAACGTCGTTAATGCTGGAGCTATCCGAACAGACCATGGCCGGCTTGCGGATCGCCTTGGGCGATCACCCGGCGGACGATTTGCTGGCGAACCTGATCGAGTGGGTGCGTATCCACTTGGCGGAATCGATCAGCATAAGCCAACTGGCCGAAAGGTTCCAGTACAACCCTGATTACCTGTCGCGCTACTTCAAGCGGAGGACGGGCATGAGTCTTCAGGAATATATCCACGCCCTGAAACTGTCGAAGGCGAAGGACTTGCTGGCGCAAACCCGGCAAAGCGTGAAGGAAGTCGCCTACGAAGTCGGCTTCTCGGACGAGAAATACTTCATGAGACTGTTCAAAAAATACGAAAAAATTACTCCTACAGAATACCGGAAGGCTTACTATATGACGCACTTGAATAAAAGGTAGAAAGTAGGACTTTCCTTCACAGAGGAGCTTGGTGCGGACTTGAAATTTCATGGTGAATCGGGGTTGTCCGTGGTAGAACTTCGTCTATCCTCAGTCAATTTTAACAAGCGTGCGAGGCCCTTGTTCCTTCTCGCCGTACCAGAGCAAAACATCCGCAAGCAAATCCAAAATGCGAATGAATTGCTCCTTCTCGGCTTCCGGGATTTTGTCGGCATGTTGAAAAATATCGTTAAAGCAAATTTTGCAAACAAAGTCGGTGTACTTCGCGTACACCTCGCGTCCTTTTGCAGAAGGCTTCACGTAGATATCCTTGCGATTGCCGCTGAGATGATACTTTTCCAACAAGCCTTTTTCCGTCAAATTTTTAACGTTCTTGGAAAAGGTGCTGCGACTCACTCCGAGCCGAGCCGCCATCTCCGACATCTTCTCGTCTTTATCCTCAGACTCCAGAATATACTCCAGCGTCTGAATTTGCGAAGCGGAAAACATGACGTCCGTTCCGTAGCTCCGCTGCAATTTATAGGTATTCGAGTAGGCATTTCCGTACTTAATGATCTTCTCGATCAATACTCGATGATTGCCCATCCATTCTAATTTCATCGGTATACCCTTTCGCATTGGAATCCTTATTCCTTTATAGAAAGGATCATACCATATCGAACAATGCTTTTAACAGCCGCCGACTCGCAGCACCGAATATACCGACGCGCAAGTTATATCCGTTTTTCGATCCATTCAATCGCTTCTTCAATGACTTCGTCGCGACTTGTCTCATTGAAGATTTCATGCATGAGACGAGCATAGATTTTTAATGATTTATCGGTAGAAGCGATGTCGCCGTAGAAGTCGCGGGAGTCCTGTTCGCTCACTAGCCCGTCATTGGCCCCATGCATAACGAAAACCGGATCTACAAATTGCTTGGCATGCTGTTTCAACCACTCTACGCCATAGCCCAAGCTGTTGAACAGATCTACGGAGATTTGTTTTTCCACAAGAGGATCATTAGCGTAAGCGGATACAACTTCCGGATCGCTGCACACTCCATCGCCAAGCTCATTCGGAAAATACGTGCCCGAAGGAAGCTCAAGCGGCAGCTCGCCTGCGACCTTTGTGTGATAGCGGGTAAGCGCTCCCGATAAAACGATCCCCTTTACTTTCCCGGGATATTTGGTTCCAAAGGAAGAAGACGCAAAGCCTCCCATGCTATGTCCGATTACAAAAAGAGGGAGGTCGCCGCTCTCTTGAAGCGCCGCCTCGACAATGACATTCACATCGTCAATGAGTTGATGAAAGTCACTGTAAAATACGCGCTGACCTTCCGATCTGGCATGACCGCGATGATCGAAACGATATACGTTAAAGCCGCGCCCGTTTAATTTTTCCGTCAAATAATTGTAGCGTCCGGCATGTTCGCATAAACCATGAACGACTACGACAGCTGCTTTCGCCTCGCTAACCAAATCTTTGCTGAAATAAAGCTTCGTCCCGTCAAAGGATGCTATTTTCATTTCAATCGTCCCCATAAATACGATCCTCCCTATTTTTATATTCAAATAAAACAATATTGTTTCTTACAGAAACAATACTAACATCGCCAAAATATTCTGTCTATATGGAATCTAAACATGGATGGGTTCGCCCGTATAAAATGTCAGCGCTCACGTACTTTGTCGGTATCGTAATCACCTTCATTGTCGTGCGCGCTTTGCGTCAGGCACATCGGCAGTTTGGGAAGTCAACCGCCGATCACAGAGGCGAGCTAAATACGTTGCTCCGGTCATCAGTGATATGGTTAGGTTCTTAATACAGCCTTTCTTAGTGTTGAAGACAGAAACTCCGTCAAATGGAAATGAAAGGCTGCAAGCCACTCCTACGGGAAAATCAACTAGTGGGCAAGCCGCTTGCTCTGGCCATCAGGTTATGGTGTGGTTCTTTATGCTGCCGCAAGGCTGGGGTAGTTTTTTGGCCCAGCAACAACCGCGCCCTTCCCCCCTGATAAAACCTCTGAAAAAAAGAAACCACATGAGGTTGTCGCGCCCGAATGTGGATCAAAAATTTCATTCGTACCTCATCTCTGCCCATAGAAATATCCTCCTCTGATTGGCTTCTGAGGGGGATTATCTCATGGCAGTTGCACGATTCGAAGGTGGGGAGGGTTTGACGCTTACGTTGTTACACTCGCCATGTTGTCGACTACTAGTTATCGCTGTCCTTAAATGTTAAGTAACTAAGAGCAATACGCCTAACAAAAGGCAGAAGACACCGATCACTCTACTAATAATAATTACTAAAGTTGTAGGGCGATCTGATTCAAAGCTAACTTTTCCCTTTTTAATCTGAACCATAAAGCGTTCAAGCATCCAAATTTGTTTGGGAAAAAATAGGAAAGCTTGGCCGAATATAATTATTGCTATTCCCATAATCACATCTCCGTAACTACAAAACTTTGCTGTCTTGGAAGGTTAATTACACCGACTTGAGCAACCCGCAGGTTTGTCTCCTGTGTACGGACCAGATCTCCCTGAACTTATTGGTGCCGTCTACGCTTTCCGTTTCGTACTGCGTCGTAATTGTTTCATGAGCATTTATTGTTTAACTCCGAGAACAAGCTGTCCCCTCCGCCATATTTTGTTCAGCTTACCTGATTGGATTGAAGACAACACTTCACTCGCCGGAAGAAGGTCAGGCATGAACGCCGATTGTAGTTTGGAGATACCGGCGGTTGCAGCTGGATATTCGGACAATTTTTGACGGCAACCAGAGCAAAGGCCTGCCCGATTTTGATTCATTGAACGAAGGAAGGCAGAATTTTCTAAGCGATAGAAACAAGGATTCTGGGAAAGACTGCAAGCCATCAACTTGTGAAAAAGCTGTGTGTTTCATCGGATTTGGGACAGTTCTAATTAATGTTTTCCAGATGGATATGCTTTCTCTTGCTTAACTTAAAAGGTAACTAGGTTATCTTTGCTTTTACATGTTTCTCCATTTTAAATTAAGTTGATCCAGACGAACGCTGGCGCTGTTCTTTCGCTCTCTTCGCACGCCGTTCAAGTCCATCGTGTCAGAGGCTGGTTCAGGGCTGCGCCCCTGGAAGTCATCTGCCGAAAAAAAGGCGCCTTTATTGGTGTCTGATTTGCGCAATGCTTCTCATCAGTTGCACGTATAATTGCCTCGTGCTATCATAAGAATAGAAACAAGGAGCCGGACGCCATCCGACTCCCCTGTACAACATCTTGGATGGGAAACCTCCGAACAAACCCGAAAATAACCCGTATCCCCTGGCGCGAACCTGGGCGGGTTATTTTCGCTTTTTCGGATAAGTGAGCAACGCCAGCAAGAACATGCCGAGCATTATCACTTCCGTAAACGAAAATTGCATGAGCATCACCCCCCTCTGGAGGCGATACTTCCCCACCCAAGCCTGTCGTACATCCGTATTATAGCAAATTAAAAAAGAGATTCATAAAACATGGAACTACTTGCATCTCAGCGATTTCACCCGACTGTTTGTCGCTCAGGATACCATTTACCGATCCATTCTATCCGAACAGAATACCGGATTGTTGTGTACCTAGGTGTACAAATTCTGACTTAATGGATTATTAAGTTAGCCTGGTATCTACCCTCAATCCCCATACTGATTCCGAAACTGAACCGGAGTCATGCCGGACAGCTTGTGAAACGTATGCACGAAATGGCTGTCGTCCTGAAAGCCGACCTCGGCGGCGATGTCCCGGACTGTGCGGGAGCGGTTCGAGATCAGCAGCTCCTTGGACTTCTGAATGCGGAATTGAACCAAATACTGATAGGGGCTGATTCCCCAGCTTTTGCGGAACAGCGTGTTCAGATATTGCGGGCTGACGCCCAGCGTGTCCGCCATGCGGCCGAGGCCGAGGTCCGGATCGCCGTACCGCTCCTCGATGAGCAGGTAAATCGGCGTCAGTCTCTCGTGGCCCTTGGACAGCGAAGGCTGACCACTCGATCGGCCATACTGCTTCAACCACGACAGGAACGCGTACACTTCGAGCGACCCGCTGATCCCCGCGAAATCGAAGCTGTGGCCGATTCTCTCTCTGTAATGCTCGTGAACGCCGGCCAGCGGGCAATCCTCGTCCCAACCGATCGGCGTCATCGTCGGGATGTCCAAGGCTGCCGCGATCGGGTTCGCCAGCGCTCCGTCGAACGTCATAAACCATGTCGACCAGCGGCCGTCCGGGTCGGGAGCATAGCTGTGAGGCACATGCGGCTTCAGGAAAATGCCCTGATTCGGCTGAAGCCGGCAGGTCGTTCCGTTCACCGTAAATTCCCCGCTCCCCTCGACCGTATGCAGCCAGTGAAAGCTCTGAAACCCGTGCTCCCGATGAATCGGCGACTGATCGGTATAGCCGATGCTCGTCAAATGAAGCGGCAATCTCCGGTCCCACTCCGTCGTGACAAAATGCCTCCCATAGTACATCCCCTCGCACTCCTTAAGTTTCATTTTTCGATACGTTATAAGAAGTATATTATATTTAATTCGGTTCTGCCTTCAACTACAATAAGGGCGTAAGTTGAATTATACGACATCCTACCTGGCAGAGGAGCGGATCATCGCATGACGTTAAAGCTTGGTTTTATCGGAACCGGAGGCATTGCCAATCATCACATTCGCAATTTGGTGCAGATGGAAGGCGTCGAGCTGGCGGCGTTCTACGACGTCGATCTCGGACGAGCGCAAAAAGCCGCAGGCGAGCACGCCGGAGCGAAAGCGTATTCAAAATTGGACGAAATGCTGGACGGCTCCCGATTGGACGGCGTTTACGTCTGCGTCCCTCCGATGGCCCACGGGGAAGCGGAGGAGCGGCTCGTCGAGCGGGGCATTCCTTTTCTGGTGGAGAAGCCTCTCGGGATCGATCGGGAGCTCCCCCGCTCCATCGGCGGAAAGGTGAAAAATCGCAAATTAATCACTTCCGTCGGCTACCACTGGCGTTATAATGAATCTGCGGCGCTTGCCAAAAAGCTGCTGGCGGACAGCAAGCCCGGCATGGCTCTCGGTTATTGGATGGGCGGAATGCCGATGGTTCCATGGTGGAGAGTGCAAGCCGGATCCGGCGGTCAATTCGTCGAACAGACGACTCACATCGTCGATCTCCTCCGCTACGTATGCGGGGAAGTGCAAGAAGTGTACGCCGCCTACGCGCTTCAGGTGATGGGGGATAAGGTCGAAGGCACCGATGTACCCGACGTAGGCACCGTAACACTGAAGCTGGCTAACGGTATGGTCGCGACGATCTCGAATACTTGCCTGCTTCCGGTCGGCCATCACGTCGGACTGGACATCTACACCGGCAGCGGGGTCCTGGAGCTGAGAAGCGACGCGCTCAAGGAGATTACCGCCGCAGGAACGACGGTACATTCGAACGTCGCCAACCCTTATTACGTCGAGGACGAGGCTTTCCTGCATGCCCTGCGTACCGGGGATACGTCGCTAATTTTGTCCGATTATGAAGACTCGCTGAGAACGCACGAGATTACGATTGCGGCGAACGAATCGGCGCTATCCGGCCAAGCGGTGAAGATAGGCTAAACTTGTTATCCTATTTGGATCTACAGAGAGGAGCTTGGAGCGACATGAAATTTTCGCTGTGTATCGGGGCTTATCAAGGGAAGGACGTCGTCTATCATCTGGAAAAAGTAAAAGAGCACGGATTCCAGGGCCTGGAATACTACGCGTGGTGGGATCTGGGCGATCTGAAGAAGCTGGCGGCGGAGCAGGAGCGCATCGGCGTCGGACTTAGCGCCACCTGCACGAAATTCATCAGTCTGGTGGACGAGTCGCTGCGCGACGCTTATCTGGAGGGCGTTCGCCAGACGATCGAAGCGTGCCGCATTCTCGGCGTCCGCTCGGTCATCTCCCAGACGGGCAACGTGCTGGACGGCGTGCCGCGGGATCAGCAGCGGCAGGCGATGGTCGAGACGCTGAAGCGCTGCGCGCCTCTGTTCGAAGAAGCCGACATTGTGCTGGAGGTGGAGCCGCTGAACGGTCTGGTCGATCATGCCGGCCACTTCCTGCAGCGCTCCGACGAATCGGTCGACGTCATCGACCAGGTCGGCAGCCCGAACGTCAAGCTCGTGTTCGACGTCTACCATCAGCAGATTACCGAGGGCAACGTCATCCGCAACGCGACCGGCTACATCGACCGCATCAACCACTATCACATCGCCGACAATCCGGGACGCAAGCAGCCGGGCACCGGCGAGCTGAACTACGTCAACATTTTGCGCGCCATCAAGAACACCGGCTTCTCCGGCTTCGTCGGCCTGGAGTGCGGCTACACGATCGATACGGACGAGGCTATCCAGCAGTTTAAGGAGGACCTTTTGTCCCAGGTGCTGTAAAAGAACGGGGGGCTGCCGGAATGGCGGCCCCTTTTCTTGGACGCAGCGGTCTGCGAAGCCGTTTTGTGTGGCTGTTAGTGGAACTTCGGTGGGATAGCGGTCTGCTGGACCGTAAATGCGGCTGTTGGCGGGGAAATCGTGGGATTAACGATCTGCTGGACCGTAAATGCGGCTGTCGGCGGGGAAATCGTGGGATTAACGGTCTGCTGGACCGTTATCCCGGCTGTCGGCGGGGAATTCGTGGGATTAACGGTCTGCTGGACCGTTATTCCGGCTGTCGGCGGGGAATTCGTGGGATTAACGGTCTGCTGGACCGTTATCCCGGCTGTCGGCGGGGAATTCGTGGGAATAGCGGTCTACTTGGACCGTAAATGCGGCTGTCGGTGGGGAATTCGTGGGATTAACGGTCTGCTGGACCGTAAATGCGGCTGTTGGCGGGGAATTCGTGGGATTAACGGTCTGCTGGACCGTTAATGAGGCTGTTGGCGGCGGTGTCCCTCGGAAGTTAAGCTCGCATCGCGGGCCCAACTTCCGGGAAACTTATGCAGATATCTTAATGAGGATAAGCCATCTCGAATTCGATGCCGCAAGGTCCGCCGTCCGGGTTCGGCTCGAGATCGACGGCCGTGCCGTCGGCGCGGAAGAGCGGTCGGTAGTGCGTGTTGATGCGCGTCGCCGACGCATTGGCGTAGTGGCAGATGAACGCGCGGCGGAATCGGTCCTTCGTCTTGTTCCGGTAGGAGCCGTGGATCAGATTGCCGTTGAAGAACAGCACGTCGCCCCGGTCCATCACCGCGGGAATCGCCTTCTGATCCTTCGGCGGCTTCACGTAGTGAGTCGTGAACGACTCGTTCGAGTCGGCCGTCTCCGGGCACGAAATCTCGAAGTCGCTCGTCTTCGGCACGACAAGCAGCCCGCCGTTCTCTTCGTCCGCCGCGTCGATCGCCGTCCAGGCGGCGATGCAGTTGCCCGGCTCCACCTGGAGATAGAAATTGTCCTGGTGCAGCGCCTGGCCTCGGGAGCCCGGCGGCTTATAATAGAACATGCTCTGCGCGGCCAGCGCCTCTTCTCCGTACAGATCGGCCAACACTTCCATCACCGGGCCGTGCAGCATGTACCGTTTGGCTGTCTCATTAAACCGATGAGGGTGCATGACCCGCGGATACCTTTTCAGCGGATCGGCGTTTTCCCCGTCCAGCACCGGCTCGAAATAACCGGGCACCGCCCTGTCACTCATCTCCTCGAACGTTGCGTCGATCTCCCGCAAATCCTTCTCGGAAAACAACCCTTTTACGATGACGTAGCCTTCCTTTTCGAAAAAAGCGAACTGCTCGTCGGTCAACGCCTTCAGCTTCGTTCCCATCTTCATCGCTCCCTTGGCGGCAATGTCGTTGCTCTTGACATCAGCTTACCCGCTTTCGTATCGTGGATGAAGTAAGATTACTGCTGTAAAGTACTTGTATTCTGCTGCAAACCAGCCCGAACGGAGATTGTCTATGCCGCATAATAAACATCCCGAGGAATATGTCGACACGTCGATCGGCGCCATGCTCGCCGGACACTTCCGCGAGAACGACCGCTACGTCATCCGCCGGCCCGAGGCTAGATCCGATTGGCTCATCGCCATGACGCTAAGCGGGGAGGGCTATTTTCGCACGCCGGCAGGAGAGAAACGGTGCCCCCCCGGTCACATCGCGATTCTTCGCTCCGGAACTCCGCACGAATACGGAACGGTGCCGGGACAACAGTGGAACTTCGTTTGGGCTCACTTCGGCAAACTATCGGAAACCAGCTATTTACCCGACGAGGAGGTTGTCGTCGCCGAGCTGCCTGAAGGAGAAACGCGCAAACGGGCTTACCGCGCGTTCCGCAGTCTGCTCCGCGACTCCCGCGAGCGTTCGGCCTACTGGCAGGCGCTGTTCGAGAACGCGATCCGCGAATTGCTGCTGCTCGTCGCACAGCGTCTGGAGAAACGCCTTGATCCCCGCATCGAGCGCGCCCTTCAGTTCCTGTCGCAGAACATGCCGGAGGAAATCCGTCTCGAGCGCATTGCCTCCGAGGTCGGCCTGTCCGCTTCCAGACTGTCGCATCTGTTCAAGCAGGAGATGGGCGTTCCGATTCTCGACTATTTAAACGGCATGAGACTCCGGCAAGCCGCCCTGCTCATGCGTCACATGGGCAGATCGGCCACCGAAGCCTCTCTGGACGTAGGGTTCAACAACTACAATCATTTCGCCGCTTTATTCCGGAGGGCGTACGGGCAAAGTCCGCGAAGCTTCGCCAAGGGGCCGGGCGATTAAACGAGTACAGGGATTCCGCTCCGTCCCCTCCGCGATATCCAGCTTCGACGCAACTCCCGACTCCGACGCAGCATCCTGCCTTCAGCGCGCTCGGCACAGCTCCCCGGCCCCCGCGCACGAACGCCGGCAGCCCGGTCCGCAAACGCCGCTAATTTTTCACGAGGCTGACATCGTCCAGTTGGATCCACGTATCCCCGTTCGCCCACATTCCGGCGTAGATTTCCATGATCGAATCGGGGCCGGAATTGAAGGTTACGGTAAGCTCCGTATAGTTCGCGAGGGCATAAAACCGGGTTTCGTTCCGGATCGGCCCGTTCAGCGGCCCGCGCGCTCCGAAATAGCCGCTGTCGTTGTTGGCCGACGTCCGAATCCAGCCCTTCAGCGTGTAATTGGTATAAGGCTGAACCGCGACGCTCTGCTTCAGGGCGTTCCAACCGCTGTTGTAGCGGACGAAGCCGTTGTTCTGCCCGGTTCTCGCAAAGCCGAGCCCCCGGTCGATTCCCCCGTGCCCCTGCAAATACCAAGGCGCCATATGCGTCGTCGCTGCCTGCGTCTCGAAGCCCGGCTCGGAGATCATATTCGCGCCGAAGGCGTCCGGACTCAAATCCGCCTTCATCAGAAACGTATTGTAAGGCCCCCACTCCGACATGAGAAAATAAAGCTCCGTTCCGCCGTTCGACCACGGATGGATATACGAGCCGTACATGCCCGGATAATCGCTGCCCCGCAAAATGATCTTCTCCCCGCTCCACGGTCCCGTCGGAGAGGGCGCGTCCCGCATAACGAGCGCCTCCGTGTAGGGATTGAGATACGCCATGACGTACCGGTTAAAATGCGTGTTGTAGACGACCGACATTTCCCCGGCAATCCCGATCGCGACCGGCGCGGCCGACGCCTCGGAGGCGTTCCAGGCGTTGCCGTCCCAATACCGGTAAGCGCCGATGTTCAGCATGTCGGCCTCCGCCACCCTGGCCAGGTAGATGCTGCCGAATCTTCCGTTCGGCGTCGCGTACATATAGACGTAGCCGCCGCTTTTGACGAACGCGGCCATCTGGAACTTGCTGCTCCAGGCCGCGTTGTTCTGCCATCTCGCGGTCGGATGCTTCGTCCACGTCTGCCCGTCGTCGTCGGAATACGCGATGCCGGAATAGTTCGTATACCACATGCCCGGGTCTCCCCAATGGTGTACGGACATGTAGTGGATGTAGTGCCGGGCTCCGACCGTGACTCCCGCCGTCGGAATGACGGTAATCTCGTCGTTGTTGATTTTCTTGGACGACAGAATTTCCTTGGCATGGCCCGGCGTATCCTGAATCATCGTGGCAAACGTCAGCCCGTCGGCCAGATTCGCATCCGCGGACTTCGCCAGCACGTTGCTCCTCCATCCGGTGCCGCAGCCGCCGTCGCCGCACCAGCCGGGACCGAACGTATCGCCGAACAGCACGAAAATCTCCCCGCCGCCCTTGTCCCACATCATGCCCAGATCCGTGCCTTCCACCTGGTAATTGGTATGCGTCTGGTTCGGGTTGGGCAGCGTCTCGCCTGCAGGCGTAGCGCCGGTCACGCGCGCGACTTTCGTCACGTTCGAGGGAGTCACCGCGCCCGCCGGCCCGGCGTACGGCATGACCGACAGCAGCGCCAACGCCATTACCAACAACAGCTTCCAGCTTCTTCCCGCCATGCTCTCATCCGCCTCTCGTCTTGGATTGTCCGGCTACGAACGCTTCCCCGAATCGCTCCCGCATTCGCAGATAACCTTCGGCGGCCGCGCCGTTGCCCCAGTCGAAGATCGTGAATTCGCCCATCGGATCGTCCGTCGGGCTCGTTCTTCCGCCGTGTCCGTAATTTTCCATCATGAAGCCGTAATCCCTTTCGTTCAGAAAAGGCCATGCCTGCTCCCATCTCGTCTTTACCGCTTCGTTCTCGGGACAGTACATGAGCGCGAACGAAGCCAGCAGCGCCGCCCTTCCCCGCTCCTTGTACTCGTCCATATTCAGCTCCATCCCGTACTGGACGATCAGTTCGGCGAACAGGCTCTGCCTGGCGTCGTTCCATTCCCCGTCCCCGTTCATGACGCCGAAGCCGCCGAGCGCCGGCACGTGAATGTACGGCGGCTGCCATACCGCCTGGGTCATCAGCATTTCGTCCAGGCAGCGGCGTCCGAGCCGCAAGTACGCCTCCTTGCCCGTCGCCCGGTAACAGGCCAGCAGCGCTTCCGCCGTCCAGAACATGGAGAAATTGCACTGCTTGTACAGGTTGTTCCGCTCGATTTTGCGCCCGAGCCCTTCCTGTCCCCATCGACTGCAGGACCAGTACGTCTCGAAATCCTCCCAGCGGCCCTCCGGCACGATTTCCGCGCACACCGCATCCATCGCCCGGTACGCCGCCTCGGCGTACTCCGGCCTACCGGCAGCCTCATGCAGCTTAAGCAAAAAAGTGACGGAAAGCGAAGTCTCCGGAGATTGATCGAGCACGCCGCACGGCCGGAAATCCGCCTTGTCGATCCAGCCGGGGAAAAACCCCCGCTCATCCTGCAGCTTCAGCAAGGCATCCCCATAGGTTATCGCATACTCTGCCAGCCGCTCGTCGCGCTCCAGCTCCTCGTGCCAGCGCAGCATCAGCAGAGCGGTCCAGCTCATGTCGAGCACGTGAAGCGGAGCCTCGCGAATGCCGAGCCCGAACGGATTGCGATCGGAATTGCCCCAGTATAGCGTCGACCAGCCTTTGGAGCGGCTGCACGTCTGGCCGTCGACCTCGACCTGCTCCGTCTCCGTGGCCGCGACCGCCGGGAAGAAGCCTTCCGTCTGCGGAGCGGCCAGCGCCAGCTCCTTCATCAGTCTGGCACGCTCCGCGTATTCCTGCTGCCCGGTCAGCCGCGCATAGCGATACAAGCCATGCGCCGAGCGAAGCGAGCTGAACCACGCCTGATTCCATACGGACAGCGTCTCCCTCTGACGATACGGTCCCGGGTAGTTCGGACTCTGGGTCACGTTGACGATAAAAGCCGGAGCCCCGACCTCCTTGCCGTCCACCGCGAAGCTCTGCCATACTGCCGGCTCCCACTCCCGGAACGCCCATCGGTAAGCCCGCTCCGCATAGACGTCCAGCCGTCCTCCATCCTGCCTCTCCAGCAGAGGACGTCCCCAGCGCTCCCAACCGAACGCCAACGCGTCCCGCCACGGATTGGCGATCCCTTCCGCGTCGTCGGAAGCCAGCACGTAAAAACCGAACTCCGTACGCCCCTTCGGAAAAACGGCGCCCGGCTCGCGCACGAACAGCACGTGCTCTCTCACCGATGTACGGCACATGCCCAGCGTCAGACGGTTGTTCGAAGCGTCGAGGTCCATGTACCACCGCGGTTCTTCGCCCGCTCCCGCCAGTACGTCCAGGTCGGGGATGACCGTCAGCTTGCGCGCGCCGTCATGCACGATCAGCGCCGGAGCGCGGAAAACATGCTGGTCGATGATGTGCCGGTCCGTCGGAGCAAGATGGGGAACCCAATGGAACGACGGCGCGAACGACGGCCGCAGCTCGATCCGCCAATCGTCCTGCCGCGCCTCCTCCTCCAGCAGGAAGGCGAGGCTTACTTTGGCGACGCCCTCCCGGGGATAGGTTACTTCGATGTCGGGCCGTACGCCGCTCAGCCAATCGCAGGTCAACGACCCGATGAATTTCTTGAACGCCGAATCCAGCCAGACCAATTCGTGAACAGGTCTCATATGCGATACTCCTTCCATCCTCCGGGCGGCTCAGCCTTTAATTCCCGAGTTCACGATAGATTGCACGTAATATTTTTGCAGGAACAGAAACAGGATCAGGATCGGAACGGAGGCCACCGTGTCCGCGGCCAATATTTTCCCCCACTCCGTCGCCTGCAGGTTGGTGAAGGTCGCGATGGCGACCTGAAGCATCTGCTTGCTCTCGTCGTTGATGACGATCAGCGGCCACAGATAGGCGTCCCACTGCCCGAGAAACGTAATGAGCCCCATCGTAATGAGCGCAGGCACCATCGACGGGAGCACGATTTTCGCATAGATGCCCGGCCATGAAGCGCCGTCGATTTTACCCGCCTCCAGCAGCTCCCGAGGCACGTCCGCAAAAAACTGCACGAGCAGGAAAATGCTGAACACCGATACCGCGGCCGGTATGATCAGCGCCCTGAAGCTGTCGATCCACCCGAAGGCGTGCACGAGCAAATAGGTCGGAACCATCGTCACCTCTCCGGGAATGACGAGCGCGGAGAGGAACACCGCGAAGACGATGCCGCGGCCGCGGAACCTGAGCTTGGAGAACGCAAAGGCGGCCATTGAATTGAATAGCAGCGACAGCAGCGTTACCGACACGGCGACCAGCAGCGTATTGTTGATGAATCTGCCCAGCGGCTTGCTCGAATCGCTGAACAGATCGATGAAGTTTTGCAGCGTCCATTCGACGGGGATGAACAGATGCCATTCGAGCGACACGTACTGAAACAGCTCCTGACGCGGCCTGAACGCCCCCATCACCATCCAGAAGATCGGGAGCAGCGAGATCAGGGCGACGGCGATCATGACGATCCATTTCAAGAGATGTCCTATGCGTTCCAAAGCCGATCCACTCCTCAATATTCCACGTCCGTTCTGAGCAAGCGCAGCTGCACGATCGAGATGCACATGACGATGACGAACAGAATAAACGCGGCCGCCGTTCCGTAGCCCATCTCCATTTGCTGGAAGGCGATTTTATAGATGTAGTACACGGCCGTCGTCGTCGAATCCGCCGGACCGCCGCCCGTGACGAGTGCGACCGGGACGAAAATTTTCAGAGCGTCCATCGTCGTAATAATGATGACGAACGTCAGCGTTCTTCTTAACAGCGGCAGCGTGATTTTGACAAACTTCTGCACTCGGGTCGCCCCGTCCACCTCCGCCGCCTCGTACAGGTCGTTCGGAATGCCGTTCAGCCCCGCCACGAAAATGATCATGAAGAAGCCCGCCGACTTCCAGATGCCGAGCAGCATAATGCCGTACAGTGCCAGATTCGGATCGGACAGGAACGACACCGGCCCCGCCCCGAAGAAGCCGAGCAGGCTGTTCAGCAGTCCGTAGTCCTGGTTGTAGATCAGCTTGAACAGCGTCGAGGCTACGCCTATGGCGATGACGACCGGCATGAAGTAGACCGTCCGGAACAGACCGGTTACCCACGAGCTGCGATAGATCAGCAAGGCCAGCCCTAGCGCAAGCGCCGTCTGTACGGGAATGACAACCAGCGCGAAATGAAACGAATGAAGCAGACTGTTGATAAATTTGGGATCGGACAGCAGGCCGCTGTAGTTCGCCAGTCCGACGAAGACGGCCTCGGGATTGATCAGGCTGTATTCCTTAAAGCTGATCGTCAGCGCGTTCAGCATCGGGTAGAACGTGAACAATGCCAGGCTGACCGCCGCCGGCAGCACGAACAGCCATGCCGCTCGCTCCTCTTGTTTGCCGAATGCGGAATTCATTTTCATGCTATCGCCCCCTCCGTCAGCTCAGCGGTACTTCTCCAGAGCCTTGTCGATGGCGGCGACTGCTTCCGCGACCGCTTCGTCGACATTGCGCCCGGCGACGCCGAGATCGGCGAACAGCTTGGAGACGGCCGTCGTAATGACCGGGTACGCCGGAGTAACCGGTCTCGGATGGGCAAACTTGCTGGACTGCTCAACGAAAATGTTCATCGGATACTCGGTCAGCTCGGGAATCGCGCTTGCCGTGGACAGGCGCGCGGGCAAGTTTTTCGTCTCCTGGTACCAGAACTTCGCGCCTTCGACGCCGGTTACCCAGTTGACGAACTTCCATGCGGCGTCCGGCTGCTTGGAATCCTTCGTGATCGCCATGTTCCAGCTTCCGTTGGGCGTGACCTGCTTGGCGTCCTTCCAGAGCGGCGCAATATCCCAGTCTTCGCCCAGCTTGAAGTCCGGATGCGAGGTCGCGAAGCCCGAGATCGCCCAAGGGCCGTTGACGACGATGCCCAGCTTGCCGGTCTCGAACGCTTCCGGAGGAATTTCCTTCGGCGCGACCTTGTATTCGTTGTACAGCGAGGAGAAGAAGGACAAAGCCCGCTTCGACTCGGGAGAATCGAGATAGCCCTTCACTTCGGTCCCGTCCGGGCTGAGAATCTCTCCGCCGGCCTGCCAGATGAAGGGCAGCTTGACGAACGTCGAGCCTTCCCCTTCTCCCAGTCCCCAGCCCGGATCGATGCCGTACACCTTGTTGGCCGGATCGTTGATTTTTTGCGCCGCTTGCAGCACCTGCTCCCAGGTCCACGCCTGGTTCGGATCCTTGGAGGGTAGCTCGATGCCGTTCTTCTCGAACAGCTTCTTGTTGTAGAACATTCCGATGCTCGCATCGTTAAGAGGGGCGGCGTAAATCTGGTCCTTGTAAGTCAAGCTCGCCAGCACCGGAGCGGCGATGTCCTCCTTGTTCCCGTCGGCTTCGAAGTACGCGTCGAGCGGGATAACCGCGCCTTGATGGGCGTAGGCGGCCAGCGTCGGGCCGTCCAGGCCGATCACGTCCGGCGCGTTGCCCGCGGCCAGAGCCGTGCGGATCTTCGTTTCGTAATCCCCGTAAGGAATAACCTCCATCTTGACTTTGATATTCGGATTTTGCGCCTCGAACGATTGAATCATTTTCCAGAGCGTTTGGACTTCGGGTGCGAAGTCGTGCCTCCAATACCGGATTTCTACTTTTTTGCCGTCCCCTTTGTTTGGTTCCACGCTTGTTCCATGGCTTGCGCCGCCCGCTCCCGCGTTTTCCCCGCCCGACCCCTTCGTCGAACAAGCCGACAGCAGCGCGATGCCGAAGCACGCGATCAGCAGCACGATCATCATTTTTCGCAACCTGAGCATGTTATCCCGCCTTTAGACAAGATTGATGACTGCGAATTCAGGATAGCACGGCGGCTGCCGGGGCTACATACAGCCGTTTTGGACGATGGGATGCAATATTTTTGGACTTCGTTCAGGATGGATCGGCGGCTCGCCTGCGGTATTCGTTGGGACCTGCGCCGTAGTAGCCCTTGAACACGTTGCTGAAGTAGGCGGAGCTGGAGAAGCCGGTCAGCTCGGCGACGCTCGCGATCTTGAGCTCGCTTTCCAGCAATAGGCGCGAGGCGTGCTCCATGCGGATGCGCAGCAAATAATCGCTGAAGGTGCAGCCGGTCAGCTTGCGAAAAAGATCCGACAAATAGGCGACGTTGTAATGGTACCGCTCGGCGATAGCGGACAGCGTCAGCTCCTCCGCGTAATGCGCCAGCATATATCCGCGGATTGCCTCGATCGTCTCCTCCGCCCCTCCCCTGACCTTGTGGCGTTTCAACGACGCGATCGCCTGCAGTGAGACGTCGCGGATATTGCCGACGATTCGTTCCAGCGCCTCGCACCCCCAGGCGGAATTGATGTACGGCCACAGCATCCGCTGCAGATCGAACTCCTTCAGCCCGTGCTCGCGGACGGTTTCGTCAAGCGTCAGGCACAGCTGGATAAGGAACATGGAGAAAGCCTGCACCGAGGCCTGCCTGCCCGCTTCGGAGATAGCCTCCAGCGCCCGCAAGGCTTCGCCTTCGTCGGCCTGACCGATCGCCAGGACGAACTGCTTGAGCAGCGCGGGCTGCGGCCCCTCCTCGTTTCCCTCGGTCCCTTCGAACACCGTCTGCGACACCCGCTCCGGCCGGCTGCGGCTTAAAGCGAGCAGGCTCGCTTCCAGTCCCGCCTTCCACTCCGCCGGTCCGAGCACGGAATGACCGATGCCTACCACCACCTCAAGCCGCAAGAAGCGAACGACCTTCTCCTTCAAATCCGCCGAAAACCGGGAGAGCAGAGACTCCCCCTCCTCCTCCGGCGACTCCGCGGATGAAGCGATATAATGAATCCGATCCGATAGATGGACGTCCTCGAAGGCAACGATGCGGTCTTCCCATTGGGAGACGACTTCCCGCGCGAGCAGCCGGTAAGCCTCCTTGAAGGAGGCCCCGTACGCGCCGCTGCCGGACAGGCGGCCGGGAGGAATGCGCAGCTCCGAGGTCGCGAAGACGACGGGGCGGTCCTCCTGCGACCATTCGGGCATGCCGTATGCGGCCATCATCGCCGCGGCTTCGACCGGCAGCGGCTCCTCGCGGACGATTCTCGCCAGCAGCCGCTCTCTCTCGTCGTCCAGTTCCCTCTTTAATTTCAGTAGAGCGGAGGCAAGCTCCGTCTTGACGACGGGTTTCAGCAAATAGTCCTTGGCTCCTTTGCGAATGGCGGTCTGCACGAGCGGGAAGTCGTCGTATCCGGAGAGGACGACCGTCTTCGTCTTGGGGTAACGAAGCGCGCACTGCTGCAGCAGCTCGAGTCCGTCCATGACCGGCATGCGGATGTCCGTAATGATGATCGGCACCCTCCGGTCCGCCAGCAGGGACAGCGCCTCGGCGCCGTTGGCCGCCTCCGACGCAACGTCGAAGCCGTACTCCCGCCAGTTCAGCTTCAGCTTCAACCCCGTTCGGATCTCGGCCGAATCGTCCACGACCATGACGTTATACATCTCGGATCACCTCTGGATTGGGATAATCATCGTAATTTCGGTGCCTTGGCCCGGAGCGCTGAGAATGTCGACGACGAATCGCGAGCCGTAGTGCATTCTTCCTCGCGCGATCACGTTAGTGAAGCCGATGCCTTTCTCGCCGATGTCCAGCGCATCCCGCGGCACCTTCAACTCGGCTGCCGCCCGCAAATCTCTCAGCGCCTCCTCCGGCATGCCCACTCCGTTATCCTGGACGACGATGACGAGCCCCTCCTCCGTCTCGCGGATTCGGATGGAGACGATCGCGACCTCGACGAGCCCGACGCTGGACTTGACCGCGTTCTCGATGAGCGGCTGAAGCAGCAGCTTTGGCATCCGCACCTGTTCGGCAACGGAATCGTCCGCGATCTCGAACCGGACTCGGCTCCCGTAGCAGACGGAGAGAATAGAGGTATAGGCGCGGATTATTCGAAGCTCTTCGACCACGGAGATCAGCTCGGTATCCGTCCGCAGCGAAGAGCGCAGCATCAGGCTGAGGTCGCTCACGACCTGCTCGATATGCCCGCTGCGCCCCTGGGCCGCGAGGGAGGAGATCACCTCCAGCGTGTTGTTCAGGAAGTGGGGGTTGATCTGCAGCAGCAGGGCCTTGTACTCCGCGTTGCGCCTCCTCAGGTTTTGCGCGAATTCGGTCTCGATGTAGGTCTTCAAGCGCTGCACCATCTTCAAGTAGTTGGCCGTCAGAAATCCGATCTCGTTCTGTCTGCTTCTGCTCGGCGTCATGACCGCGTTTCCCTTCAGAAAATCGCCCTCCTCGACGAACCTCATCGAACGCACCATGCGCGTGATCGGATTGGCGATGCCCGACGAAAACCAGAACGCCAGCGACACGGCCACGACGAACAGCAGGGCGGCGACGAGAATGACGTTGTGCCTCGCCCGGGTGATTTCCAGAAACAGCTCCTTCTCCGATACCGTCCCCGCCACGATCCAGCCGGTCGTCTCCATCTGCTGATAGAAATAGATGGCGCTGCGTTCGTCGTCCCGGTATACTTGCGTGCCCTGGCGCCCCTTCCAGTCCGGAGAGCGAATCCGCGCGAGCAACGCCGGGGGAATTTCCTCCGCACTCTGATCGAGTACGGGAGCGCCCTCGGCATCGAGCAGAAACGCCTTGCCCGTCTTGCCCAGCGTCAGCCTGTCCAGCGGCTCCTGCAGCGCGGCGGTTTTCATGTTGAGCTTCAGCACCCCGGCCTCCCGCAGGTTCAGCAGGTCGGACAGCGGATAGGCGAGCGCATTCACCCGTTCGCTGTTCTGGTAGGTGCCGTTCTGCCGATCGTCGGTATGGGCGGACGACCAACGCGCTCCCTCGTTCCGGTAATCCTTGTACCACTCGCTGCCGAGGTACTCGTCCCCCTCCAAATTCCACAAATCCCATTCCTCGTAAAACACGTTGACCGAGAACACCGCCGGGGTGTTGCTCAGCACGGCGTCGAAATATTTTCTCATCTTGATGTTCATTTGAATCGCCTCGGACGGGCTTACAGCCTCGATTCGCGAACGAATCCAGCTCTGCGTCGCGTCGTTCCTCAGAATCTGATTGGCCGTATTCAGCACCTGGGACGTCGAGCTCTCTACGAAATCGGCGTACTGGTTCATCGTCTGCACCGTCGTCGTCTCGATGGAGTCCCTCAATGCGGTAGCCGCCTGATTCCAGAAAAAGTACCCCATCAGCACGAATGGAACGATGAGCAGGACGATCATCGCGATCAGCTGCGTACGAATGGAATAGAACATTGGACTCCCCCTCACCCCCAAAAATACAGCGCTTACATCTATTTTAGACGACATTGGCGGGAGGATCTTTAACAAATTAAGTGGGAAGTTTAACCTAAATTGACCGTTTTTGAGCTCACGGGCGGTGGGTTGAACAAAGGCAGCCCCCTCGTCTCCTTTCTCCCATTTCACACTCCCCCCTATCATCAGGTCGTCTGCTCCTCCCCGCTCCACTTTCAACTTCTTTTGCCGCTATCCCCTCCGGTCAGTTCGTACTCCCTCTGCCTTCCGTTATCCCCCCTTTTGCCGCTATCCCCTCCGGTCAGTTCGCGCTCACGCTGCCTTCCGTTATCCACCCTTTTGCCGCTATCCCCTTCGGTCAGTTCGTAGTCCCGCTGCCTACCGTTATCCCCCCCTTTTGCCGCTATCCCCTCCGGTCAGTTCGTACTCCCGCTGCCTACCGTTATCCCCCCCTTTTGCCGCTATCCCTTTGAGTCAGTTGAGAGCCTCATCCAGTTGCGCGCCGATTGCATCCATTCTTCCACACGATAACCAGATTTCTGAGCTGTTGGGATACAGACAAATGTGTGGATGGCATGGCCGATCTCACAGGAGGCGTACGACCAGCCTGATTGGACGGGATACCGTCAAAAGAAGGGAAATGGCACTGCGTACTCATTCCGAATGTGGCGCAGAAAAGCTGAGTGGACGGGATAGCGGCCAAAAGAGGCAGAAAACGATAAACTCCGACGCCGAATCGCGAACGGCAAGAGGCTCCGTCAAGCCTGCTCCGCCCATGCTGCGCATGGGCAAAACGGCTGACGAAGCCTCTCTCTGGTCGTACAGCTCCATTCATTAATGTTCAGTAAGCGCCAAGCGGAACGCTTGGATATCCCCCGGCTCGATAGCGACTCTGATCCCCGTCGTATCGCCGCTGAACTCGATGCGCGCTTCTCCGTCCTCGAACCAGGGAGTCGTTGCCGCGTATCGGCCCGGAAGCTCGACGATCGCCTCCGTGCGCTCTTCTCCCCAGCCGTGCACGAACAGGTGAGCGACCGGAGCTTCGCCGTTCGCTTCCGAACCGTCCGTCAACACGTCCGCGCGCACGCCGTCAACGCTTACCTTCACGCAGGCGCTCACCCCCAGCTTCTCTTCAAGCACTCTGCGGAAAAAGGACCTCGTCCCCGCTCCGCCATCCCGCCAATAAGCGGATGCGAGCAGCGTGCCTATCCACATCGCGCTCCCTTTTCCGCAGTCCGCCAGCGTAATCGCAGGAGCATTACCCTGCGCATAGCGGGCGAGCGTCTCTACATCATGGCGAGCGACAACGTCCGACTTGTAATACGCGCCGCTTAGCTCCTCCCCGTCACAGCTCTGCAGAGGAATGCGCCCGGCTTCGCTTACCGTCTCCTCCCGATAGCTGTGCTCCAGATGCTGGACGGAGTGAATCCATGTCTCGCGCACGCCGAACACTTCGTCGAAGCCGTAGCCTGGCACCTTGTAGCTGTGCGAGCCGTTCTCGGCTTGCAGCGCCCCGAAGGAGCATTCCGACACCAGACGTCCTCCGCCCTCTATCCATGCGCGAATGACCGCGCAAGTCCGCTCGTCCAGATAGAGAGGATACGGCATCCACAAGCATCGGTAACGGGCCAGCGACTCCTCCGTCAATTGGCCTCCGTGCAGAAACTCGACCTTGTAATTGAGGTCGTGCAGCAGCTTGTGCGCGCCCTGAACCGATTCGAAGTACGTATCCAGATGACCGTAAGCGGCGAAGTTGGCGATCTGGTTCTCGGGGCTGTACAGAATCGCGATTCGATCCGACGGCCTGCTCCCTCGCAGCAGCTCCTCCTTCGAATTCTGAATCCGCTCGTTGAGCCTCTCCATATCCTTCAACCAGGGAGTGTCGCTCCCGTCCAAATACGTGCTGCCCCAAGCCGGCGCCTCATGCCCGAGCACCTCGGGCCGATATTGCCAGAACAAGTACCCCGTTATGCCGCGCGCCAGCGGAATCAGAATATGTCGCTTAAGCTCCGACCATTCCAGCTGCTTGGGCTTCATCGCGGTATCCCCGGGAAGCGCATGAATTTCCGAATTGATGACCTTCTTGCCTTCGGCCGCCGACAGGAGCAAATCCGCCGACCACGCCGAAGATCCAAGGCTGTTGCCGAACAGGTCGCATTGCTCTGCCAGCCGGAAGTCGTCGGAACCGGACGTAATCAGATTGAAAATCGGCCCCGGCACCGTATGCACCATGACAGAATGCTGCGTATCGAGCGCCCGGACGACGGCGGCCCGCCTGCGCAGATCGCCGGTCAGCGCATCCGACATGAACAGCCGCCAATCGACCATATCGTTGAAGACCGCTTTGCCGCGGGGAGCCTCGATCTCTTCCCAAGAGCCGTAAGTCCGCTGCCACTTCTCGTTGAGCGCGGGCAAATCGACATACTTTCTCCGCAGCCATTCCCCGAACTCGGCCGTAGAGCGGCCGCAATAGCACACCTGATTGTCGAATGCCAGCTCCCGCCGAATGCTGGTCGTCAGCTCCGGTTCGTTCCACAGATCCCACACCCACAGGGCGGGATGATCCTTGAACGCTTCGACCGCTGCGGTCAGGAAGCGATCTTTCTCCCGCTGCCCTTCGGGATGATGATAACACGGTCCGGGCGCCCCGCCGATCTGCCGACTGTTGAGCGCCCGTGGCTCCAACCGATAGCCGTCCGCGGCAATCATGACCGAGTCGGGGTAACGCCTGTAAAACCACGCAGGGGCCACGTCGAAAATGACGTTCAGCACGACCTTCAACCCATTCCGCTCGGCCAGATCCATCAGTTCGCGCACATCAACGAATTCGAAGCGGTTTTCCTCGGGGTGACTGGCCCGCCATTGTATCCAATATTTCACGCAATTAAAGCCTTTGTCCGCAATTCGGCGCAAGTCCGTCTCCCACTGATCCCGATAAGGGGTCGGCGAGCGGTAATATTGAAAACCGAATGGAATAAACGAATCGTTCTCCGTCATCTATGCTGTCTCCTTGTCAGACCGATTTATATCTCGCTTAAGCCCCAGCCGATAAAATTGACCATTGTCGCTTCAAACCACGCCGGACCGGTAAAATCGGGAACCTCCGCCGTAATCGTCAGCTCCGGTCGGCGGGGTCTATCCGTTCCGGGATGAGGCACGTTAGCGGAGGGAACGTCAATCCAGTCGCCCGCAGAGAGATCGTGGCAGTACGTCAGTTGGTATAGATACGCAGAGCCTGCCAGCGAACCGGGCACCTCCCAGGTCGCCGAAGCGTACGAGCACGTCAGAGGGTCGTCCTGTGCCGGCAGAACCCCTTCCATTAGCACAAGCTCGCCCGCTTCGGGCGCATCCGAACTTGCGTCCGAATACACACTCGCACTCGCACTCGCATTCGCATTCGCATTCGCATTCGCTTCCACCCCGCCCCTCGCCGCAGGACGAATCGCCAGCCTGTAGCCCGTCCCCGGCGGGCCGTACACCGACAGCGCCGCCGTCAGTCCGGCGACTGCCAGCTTCGGTCCCTCGAAGAACACCGGCTGCCGCTCCGGAACGTAGCTCTCCGTTCGCGTCCATACGTCCGTTCCTTCACCCGTTCTCCGATAGTGAACGGTCTCGTCCGACACCGCTTCCTCTCCCGACGCGATTGCCGCCAGACAGCGAACAGCCGCTTCGTACAAGTCGGTGCAGTTGTTATGCCCGTGACGGTGGCCGATCTCGTGTCGAACCGGAATGCCGTGCGCCCGAGCCCGGCGCAGCCACTCCAGAGCCGGCGCGAACGACGTAAACGGATCGTGCGTGGACGAGTTCAGCCACACCCGCGCACCTCTTTCCTTAAGCGCATTAAGCATGCGCTCCGATTGCGGGTGCAGTTCCCGAGCGATCCGTTCCTCGTCCGCCGTGCCGAACGTATTGTGCCAGTAACGTTCGACGGCACTTCGTCCGTCTTCGTCCCTCCATCCGGGCCGCCAAGCGTGCTTGAGACCCATATCGGAGCAGATCGCCTCCCACCGGGCGGGATACGAGACGTTGAGCAAATCGGCCGCCGGACCGTAGAGCGAGAAAGGAACCCCGTAGCACAGCGCATATTGGACCGCATACCCTTCCGCCAGCGGATTGCAGGCTGCCAGAAGCGCCGTCAGACCGCCGCGCGAGCCTCCGACCGTAACGACGGCATGAGGGTTAACGGCGTAACGGTCCGCCGCGAGCCGGAACAGTAAATTCAACTGGCCGAATGCGGACGGATGCTGGGTTCGCGTGCCGATCGAGCCCCCGCCGTTCCAGACGATGCCGACGCTTCCTTGCTCCGTATGCTCCATCGCCCTGCCAATCGCCTTGATCAGCGGCAGGCCGCAATGACGATATACGTTCTCGTTCTGATCGTAATAACCGGAGAACAGGCACGAATAGCCGCCGGAGCGGTCTTCGGACCATCCCGGCGGCACGATAAAGCTGGCCAAGCTGCCGATTCCTTCCGCATCCCGAATCACGTGATTGTTGAACAGTTGGAACACGGGAAGACCGCTGACCGGCCCTCCGCTGCCACTCCCCGCATTGCGGAACATAACCGGGTACCCCGTCATCTTCAGCGCCTCCGCCGACAGCAGCAGCGCGACTTCCTCCGGCACGCCGTACAGGCTGTAGACGTCGCCGATATAGCGGTCGAAGCCGGGAGCGCGGCGAACGGACTCCCCCGGCCTCGCGGAGAACAAGCCCAGACGCTCCGTATCGAACGCGTAAGGGCTCTCCGGCCGGTTGTCCCTGATCTCCAACGAGGAGGTGACGGTCCCGATCCCCGGCTCGGTCCCGTTCCCATCCCCCATCTCCAATTTCAGTTCGCCGATTGCATCGGAAGCGCCTTCTCTCGGCCCGCCTCGCCCCTCGCGCAGAGAGGCATCCCAATGCGTCGCAATCGGAAACTCGTTGCGAAGAAGACCGGAGACGACGACCGCCACGCCGCCGTCTCCGGCTTTTACCGCAACCGTGCCCGCCTCGGCGTCGAACGCGTCGGCTTCCACTATGCTTACCGTTCCGTTATGGGAACGGGCGATCGACAGCCTGCCTCCGCTGCGAAGGACATAGCTCATCATTGTCGGGCGAACGGCAATGTCTACCGTCCCTTGATCGCCGTCCAAGACGGTGAACGCGCTAAGCGGAACGAGATTGTCCGGGTTGAACACAAGAGCGCGCATACTCGCAGCCTCCCTCATCATGTCTTCCCGCCCATCGTACCACCTTGGCGTTCTCCCGTTCAGACGTCAACTCTGCGAAATGGTTTGCAAAGCTGTCAATCCGGCATCAGAACGACGCTGCGGAAGAGCGTCGAATCCTTCGCCCCGCCGATGCCCGAACCCCATTCGATATAGCCCTTGCGCCCGGCTCCATCGTTGTCGTTGACGGCCAGCGAGAAGCTGAGCACGCCGCCAGCTTGCGCAACAATCGGAGTCAGCTCACTCCACGGAAGCGCCAGGCTGTAGGAGGTAGTTTTGTTGACCTCGTCTCTCGTTACGGAGAGCGAAGCGGCCGTCACGCTGCCGGTTGCCGTTCCCTGCATCGCCAGCCAGCGATAGACCTGCGGTCCGCTCGGCGTCTGCGAAATGCCGTATTCGTACCAGCCCTGCGCCTCTCCCGGCAAGCCCGGAGCGATGCTGAACTGCAAGCCGTCGTTCTGGAAAATCATAAAGCCGTCCGAATCGAAGGAATGAACGTTGTCGACGATGTCCGCCTCCAGATACAAATTGGCGGCGTCCCAGCGCAGCTCGACCTGTCCGCTTAGATCGCCCGGTCCCGTGTAACCCGTCACCAGATTGACGCCGTCCGCCAGATCGATGACCGCAGAGCTTGCCGTATCGGTTTTATGAAGCACGCGGTTGAAATCGATCGTCCGGTTGACCTGCAGCGGCTCGTATCCGGCAATGTCCGCCGTAACCTCCACCGGATAGAGCACGCCCTCGGCTAGCCCGGACAAGGTCGCCGTATACGTCCATTGCGAATGCGGAGCAATGGCCGGAATCGACGTCTCCGAGCCGCTTAACGTCCCCACGCTCCAGGCGAGGTCCGAGATCGCCATGGCCGAATCGGTCGGATTGGCAAAGACGATTTTCAGCGACTTGTCGCCGGACCCGTCATTTGCGATGGCGGGAATCAACGAATAGTGAAAATAGGTCGGCGTAAACTCGTCATCCGGAGGAGACGGAACGGTGTTCGGATCGATCCCCTCTCCGTTGTAAGCTCCGATATTAGGCGCAACCGCGGCAGAGACGGCATTGCCCCAATAATCCGCTCCGCCGTTGTTCGCAACGACGGCCCCCGCTCCAAGCGCAGGCGAGCCGTCTCTCAGCATGTAGCCCGACACCGTACTCCAGCCCGTCGCTCCGGTTCCCTGGGCGACCAGCTGCGGATTCGCCGTGATCTTGTTGGCGTCATACGGTTCGTTGGCCGGATGATTGCCGTAGAACAGGTTGCTGTCGAACACCCCGTTCACGCCCGGCAGCTTGTAATCTCCCAAGCCGAGATTGTAGACGATATTGTTCTTGAACGAATAATGCCCGTTCAAGTTTCCGGCATCGTCCCATTCATGATCGATGATTTTGGTGTGCAGGTTTTTGCCGATATAGAACGTATTGTTATAGATTTCCGTTCCTTCTGTGACGCCTCCGGCAAAGGTGATCAGATGCTTGCGGTCGTTCTGGCTGATATTGTAGCGAACGATGCTGTTCTCCGAGCCGTTCTCGACGCCAGGCACGTTCGGAGCGTCGACAAGCAGCACGAATCCTCCTTCGTTGTCATGACTGTAGTTGTATTGGACGATGCTGTCCTTGGAATCCATATCGAGATTAAAGCCTTGTCCGTCGCCTTCCGTGCGGCGGGTATTAAACGCTTCGTTAAATTGCACGACGTTGTTCTTGCCGCGCGTCGGCCAGATGCCCGCGGAGCCGTTGAACTGGTTCGGCTCGGAATACCAGCCGATCCCTTCGGCCACGTTGTGTTCGATCAGCGCGCCGTCCGCGCCGAACGTCAGTATGCCGTCGCTGTCCGAGCGCTTGACGGAGTTTTCGCGGATAACCGTGTTGGTCGTCGCGTATCCTGCGCCGTTCCACACCTGATCCCATACGACGATGCCGGACCGTCCGACGTCTTCCACCAAATTGCCTTGAATAAGCACCCCGTCGAACTTGTCCGTGCCCACGCTTCCTCCGACATAGACGGAGATGCCGCCGAAAGCGTGCGGCCCGCCGTTAAATCCGGCCACGACCGGATATCTGAAGCTGCCGGACACCTCGTGCACGTAGTTGTCCGCAATCTCGATGCCGCTCAGCGTACCGCCTCCGGCATTCTCGACGAATATGCCCTGGCGGAAGACGTCGCCCCGCTCCGGCGCGTAATTGGTCACCTCAAGATCGCGGATGACCCAGTGCGAGGAGTTGCGCAGATAGACCGCCGCTCCGGCCATCCCCCCTCCGTTCACGATCGGACGATCGCCCGTTCCATACGACGCAACGGTGATCGGATTGCCTGAAGCCCCGCTTCCCTTCGGATACAGCCGCCCGTTCCAGATGCCTCCCTTCTTCAAGAGAATGCGATCGCCCGGCGCGAAGATCGTATTGTTGACATGGGCGAACGTCTTCCAGGCGGTTCCCGGAGACAGACCGTCATTGCCGTCGTCGCCGCTCGCGGAGTCGACGTAATAGTCTCCAAGTCCGCCCGTGCTGCCTACCCCGCCCCAGACATTGGACAAGGTGACGGATCCGAGCTGCATGAGCCAGTTGGCCACATCGCCGCTCAGCTCGATTTTCAAATAGTGGATGCCTGCCGGAGGCTTGCCGACAAGGGTATGATTGGCGGACGACCAGACGGGATCTCCCGTCGACACCGGCGTATCCTGAACGGTCATCAGCTCCGTCCAAGACGTATTGTCGGGAGAACCGTACACCTTCAGCGCGCCTGTCGAGCCGGCATACCTGTGCAGCTTGACGGAGGCGGCTTGGATGTTGTGCAGATGGTACGTAATCGATTGCGACGTCAGACCGGTACGAACTTTGCGGTTCGCATCCCCGCCGAAGAAGGCCGGATTCGTGGAATCGATCGTCCACCCCGAGGTGAACGCATGCAGCTTGGAGTTGTCCGCAAGCTCATCCGTTATCGTGACGGGAGCGGAGGACACGTTCGAGACGCTGACCGAACCGAGCTGCAGATGCCAATTCGCGCTTCCGCCGCTCAGCTCGATTTTCAAATATTGCGTTCCTGTCGGCAGGGCGGCCGCCGGCGAATAGATCGAGGATTTCCATGCCGGATTGCCGGTGGACACCGGCGTACTCTGCACGGTGGGCACTTGCGTCCAGGTCGAATTGTTCGCGGATCTGTACACCTTGACCGTTCCGGCAGAAGAGGAATACGCGTGCGCGACCACGCTGAATTCCTGCATCTGCTGAAGCTGATAGACAATGGAAGCCGTTGCGGTGTTCGTTCTGACGAGTCTGGATGCATCTCCTCCGAAATACGACGGGTTCGTCGTATCGAAGAGCCAGTTTGCGGTGTGCGAGTACACGTAGGAGCCATTCTCGAGCGGATCGTTAATCGTAACCTCCGCATGCGCGAAGGCCCTTGGCATCACGGGCGCGAGCGTAAACAACAGCAGCGCAGCCAAGATCAGACTTAACCCTTTTCTGAACATCATCTTGTCTCCTCCTTTTTAATAAAGCGCTTTCTTTCTGTCGTGCAGTTTGAACTTTAGCAGAGAAAAAGCGGCTTTCGACAGTAGACGATCCTGTGAAAAGGAGGACCACCCTGCGCAAAATCGCCTTGCTCCGCCTATTCGATTCCAAGAACCCGGCCAATCCGCGCCGCCGCCGATCCGTCGTCCCATTGGACATCCGCCGCGCCTGCCTCCGCCTCGACAAGCCGCTCATACTTCCGTTCCGCCAGCCGCTCGGCCATACTGCCGCGGATTTCCTCATACTCCCGCGCCTCAGCCGGCGTTCTCTTTTCTACCCGGATCAGATGGAAGGCTCCGTTCTCCTCCAGCACATCGCTTGCCTCTCCGGCCTCCATGCCGTCGATTGCCAAGATCGCCAACGGATGGTCCAATGCGTACGAACGACGGGTCGTCTCGTTCAGTGTCGCGCTCGCAAACGGAATACTAAGCAGAGCGGCTGTCTCCTCCAGAGCCTCTCCAGCGGACAACGCCGACTGAAGCTCTCGCATCCGTTCGTAAGCCCGCTCCCTGGTCGGAGCCCCTGCGGCATCCCCGTACGCCAGCGAAGCCCATTGCGCGATCGTCGTTCCCGCTGCTTCGGCAGCAAGCGTCCTGTACGCTTCATACTGCTCCTTCAGTTCCGTCTCCGTCACAGAGAGAGCTCCGCTGGCCAGCATCGCTTCGATCGCAGCTTGGCGAATCAGCGTCAATTCATGGAAGTAGTAGCTCCGCGCATCCAGCCGCGTCGGGCCATACACCGCTTCGTTGCGCTCGACCGCAGCGGCTCGGCGTGCGTTCTCGATCTTCAGCCGCTCCAGAAAATGCTCATAGCCGATGTTCTCCTCCACGCCCGCGCGCTTGGCGAGCTGCAGCTCGACTTTCGTACGGACAAGCTGCTCCTTCACTGCCTCGTTCAGCTTCAGCAGCGGAGCCTCTCCGGAGAACGAAGCCGACCAGAAATCCTCCGAGTACTCGGCTCCGTAAGCTTGCCGGAAGTAATCGGCCACCAGGGCGCGATTCCGGCTGACGTACAGCGCCAGCTCCTCCGCGGTTACGGGCTCGCCGTTTACCGAGAGCTCCCGCTGCTCCGATGCGGAGCCGGAATCCGCCCAGCCGTACCCCGCAGCGAGCGAACCCGCCGCCAGCAGCAGAGCCGCGAGCATCAGCGCCAGGACATACGCCGCCGAACGCTCCTTCTTCCCCGCTCCTTGTCCTCCGTCATCCATCCCCCGTCTCCTCCTGTTCCGATGCGTTTTCCCGCCCATCGTATCACGCCCTTTTCCCCGCGCTGTAGCCCGGAATGCTGCGAAATGGTTTGCCATCCTGCTCAGCTTGGCGGCGAGGAAGGTTTTTGTCCTCGAATTGTCGAAAGGGTTATACAGCAGCATTCGATCAGTCTAACTTGGGGTGAGCAGCATGTTGAAAGCGCTTGTCGTCGACGACGAATATTTGGTGCGCATGGGCATTCGAGAGACGATCGACTGGGCCTCGCACGGCATCGAGATTGTCGGAGAAGCGGATAACGGCTCGGACGGTCTGACGCTGGCGATGCAGCACGAGCCCGACGTGATCGTAACGGATATCCGCATGCCTTACATGAACGGAATCGAATTTATCGAGAAATTAAAAGAATATCGGTTAAACGCCGGGATCATCGTGCTGAGCGGGTACGACGAATTCCAATACGCTCAGGCGGCGATCCGCCACGGAGCCTCCTCCTATCTGCTCAAGCCGGTCGATACCGACGAGTTGGCCGCTTCCGTCCGCGCGATCGGTCTCGAGGCGCAGGCAAGATTGCGCGATCGCGATTACTACGGCAAGTTGAAGGGCGAGCTTCCGGCCATATCCCGGCAGTTCTGGCTCGATCTTCTGCACGGCAGAATCCGGCAGGAGGAAGAAATCGCGAGCAAGCGTCGGCTGCTGGGGCTTGAGGAGCAGTCGGAATACGCGATCGCCGTCGTGCTTGAGCCGAAGGAGCGCGCCTCCTCTCCTTCCGCTTCCGGCAGCGCGCTCGTCGGAGAGGCGGTCGTTGACGCCGAACTGAAAGCGCATTCCTTGCAGGCCGAAGCCATCGTGCCGTCCGGCCCGGGGCAATGGACCGTCGTGTTGGCGGCATCCGGGGAATGGAGCGAGACGCTAGGCCGTATCCGGGCTTTCGGCTACGGGCTAGCCGCCCGCGCGAAACAAGCCGGAGAACTCGAACTGGCTATCGGCATCGGCAAACTCGCGGGGACTTCCGGACAGCTGAACGTTTCCTACGGAAGCGCGGTCGAGGCTGTCCAACGAGCCGCATCCAGCGTCGGAGGCGTCTGGTATGCCGAGGACGTCGGCGAGATGGCGACCCGGCGGGAAATTCGCGGAGCGCTGGCGTACATTCGCCGCCACTACTCCGATAGCATTACCGTCGAGAAGGTTGCCGCCGAGGTGTTCGTCAGCCCTACCCATCTCATGCACCTGTTTCGCAAAGAGCTGAACAAGACATTCTACGAATGCTTGACGGAATGCCGCATCGAAGAAGCGAAGCTAATGCTGCGCGACCCCCGATACCGGGTGTACGAGGTGAGCGACCGGGTCGGCTTCGGGGATGCGAAGTATTTCAGCCAGATTTTCAAAAAAATGACGGGAATGACGCCGAGCGAATATGCAAGAACAGAAGGATAACGCGGCGGGAGGGCTGCGGAGGCTGAACATCCGGTCGCGGATCGTCTTCGTCCTGCTGGCCGGATTAACGCTGCATCTGACGCTTATGCTGGTCGTGTTTAACGTGTTCTCCCAGAAATATTTGAAGAACAGCCTGTATCGGCACGTCGAGCAAACCCACATCCAGATCGGCCTCAGCATCGAATTGCTCGTCGACGACATCCAGATGCTGTTTCTGCGCTTTCTGGTCAACTCCGACATCTATCGGTTGATCGAGGACGACGGATTGGCTCCGGCCGACAAGCAGAACCGTTTCCGATCGCTCGCGGCGCAGACCATCGACCGCAACGAGTTGATCGGCGATGTATTCGTCATTACGGGGAATTCCGATTCCTATCGCCTGCTCGACGACAGCCGGATCGTGGAACGGCCCGACGACCTGTTCCTGCACCGGATTCGCACCTCCAGCATTCCGGTCGTGGGGACGGTTAAGCACAGTCTCGACGGAACGGCTTACATCCCTTTCGGACAGCGACTGCGCAACTTCAATACCGGACAGAACATCGGAGACCTTATTTTCTACATTAAAGAATCGGAGTTCTACGAAGTATACGAGAACAGCATGGAAGGGCTCGGCTATTCCTTCATCGCCGGCAACGGCAACCGCCTCGTCTCCCACCCGGACAAATCGAGACTGGGGGACGATCTGCCGGAAACCGATCTGCTCCATCCCGGCGGCAGCGCAGGCTACCGCTCGGTGACGCTGAACGGCCAATCGCATCTGGTTATTACGTATCCGCTGAACAAGAGGCTGCAGGCGCTCGGCATCGATTGGAAGTTCGTCAGCGTCGTCTCCAGCCCCGAGCTGCTGACGGCCGTGTCCGAGGGCAATCGGGCCGCGATCGCGTTCGCCGCCGTGACCTTCCTTTTCCTGCTGGCGTTGTCCCTGATTCTGGCCGCGAAAATTACCGATCCGGTACTGCGTCTGCGAAGACAGATCGGCACGATCGGCAAAACCGGGCTGAAGGCGCTGGAGACGCGACATCTCCGGGGCGACGAGATCAACGAGTTGGAAAACAGCTATTCCCAGATGGTGGAGCGCATCAACCAACTGCTGACCGAGAACGACGAGGAGAAGGAGAAACAGCGCAAGATGGAGCTGGTCGCCCTCCAATCGCAAATCAATCCGCACTTCCTGTACAACACGCTGGATGCGATCGCCTGGATCGCGCGGCTCAAGAAGCAGCCCGACATCGAGAAAATGATCGCTTCGCTGGCGACCTTCTTCCGCATCAGCCTGCATAAGGGGGACAAATTCATTCCGGTAGAGGAAGAGATCCGTCTCGTGCAAAGCTTCGTCACCGTCGAGCTGATGCGGTTTCCGGACAAATTCGAGATCCGCTACGACATCCCCGACGAGGTGCGCCAGCTGCGCATTCTGAAGCTGATTTTGCAGCCGCTCGTGGAGAACGCCATCAAGCACGGCATCAGCGAAAAGCGCGGCAAAGGTCTGATTACGGTAACCGCAGAGACAAGCGGGGAGATGATCGTGTTCGAGGTGACGGACGACGGAGTGGGCTTCCGCGAGGACCGGCCGCTCGAGACCGCCGGCGATCAGGCGCTGTTCCGCAGCGGATACGGACTTCGCAACGTGCAGGAGCGAATCAAGCTGGAATACGGCGGCGACTGCGGGCTGGAGGTTCGCAGCGAGCGCGGGCAAGGCACGACCGTCACGGTGCGCATACGCAAGGAGCC